>NZ_JBEXLH010000004.1:0-254191 GCF_040609855.1 Nonomuraea sp. NPDC004580
CAGGACGCGGTGGAAGGCTGTTCCGCGGCGGGTCAGGAGGTCCTGGACCTGCTCGTCGCCGGCGTAGACCGTGACGAGGCGGACCGGGGCGGTGGCTCAGCCTCCGGCAGGGCGGACACGTCGCCGTGCAGCGCCTTGCCCATCGCGTTCTGCGCCAGCACGTCGCCCAGATCGTTGACCACCTGCGCCGGCGTGTCCACCAGCCGGTCGAGGATGAGCAGCAGGCCTGGACGTACATGCTCGGTGGCCGGACGGTCGCGTGGCGGCTCCTCGCCGGCCAGGAAGAACAGGTGGTCACGCTCGTCTCGCGACAGCCGCAGCGCGCGGGCCACGGCGGCGAGCATCTGGCGCGACGGCCGCGACCCCCTGGCCTGCTCCAGGCGGGTGTAGTGGTCGGTGGACATGCCGGCCAGCTGCGCCACCTCCTCGCGGCGCAGCCCCGGCGTGCGGCGCCGCGCGCCTCGCGACAGGCCCACGTCGGCGGGCATCAGCCGGGTACGGCGATGGCGCAGGAAGTCGGCCAGCTCAGCTCTGTCCACCCCTCCACCATGCCCGATGCCGTGGTGGCGTAGCCAGGGACGGCACGTCCCCGGATAAGGACGTCTCTTCCGCCGCCGCCCGACCCGCCCCAAAGTGGATCCCGGTTCATCCACCGGAAGAAAAGGTCCGTCATGCAGTACCGCACGCTCGGCCGTACCGGCATCAAGGTCAGCTCGTACGGGCTCGGTGCCCTGATGTTCGCCACCTCCGTCGGCAACCCGGATCCGGCCGAGTCCGCCCGCGTCATCCACAAGGCGCTCGACGCCGGCATCAACCTCATCGACACCGCCGACGCCTACGGCGACTCCGAAGAGATCGTCGGCGGAGCGCTCAAGGGGCGGCGCGATGACGTCGTGCTCGCGACCAAGTACGGCCGCCCCATGGGCGAGGACCCCAACCGGCAAGGGGCCTCCCGCCGCTGGATCCGCACCGCCGTCGAGAACTCCCTGCGCCGCCTCGGCACCGACCACATCGACCTCTATCAGCTGCACGTCCCCGACCCCTGCACCCCCATCGAGGAGACGCTGTCGGCGCTCACCGACCTCATCCGCGAGGGCAAGATCCGCGCGATCGGCACCTCGAACATGCCCGCCTCCGACCTGGTCGAGGCCCAGTGGGTGGCCGAGCGGCGCGGCCTGGCCCGCTTCCACACCGAGCAGCCGCCGTACTCGCTGCTCAACCGCGCCGCCGAACGCGAGGTGCTGCCCGTCGCGCAGCGCCACCACCTGGGCGTCCTGGTGTGGGGGCCGCTCGGGCAGGGGCTGCTGACCGGCCGCGTCCGCCGCGGCCGGCCCAACGAGCTGCGCCGCGCCGGCATCTTCAAGCACCTCAACGACGAGCGCCGCATCGAGGCGGCCGAGCGGTTCGCCGAGCTGGCCGGCGAGGTCGGCCTGCCGCTCCACCACCTGGCGCTGGCGTTCGTGACCGCACACCCCGGGGTGAGCGCCGCGATGGTCGGCGCGCGCACCATGGCCCACCTCGACGACCTGCTCGCCGGCCTGGACGTGCGGCTCAGCGCCGACGTGCTCGACCGCATCGACGAGATCGTCCCGCCGGGCACCGATGTCGGCAGGCTCGACCAGGCATACCAGCCGCCCGCCCTGCAGCAGCCGTCCTTGCGCCGCCGCGCCGCCTGAGGCGGTCAGGGTCGCTGGCGGGCCAAGAGCGCACCGAGAGCCGCGGCGAGGAGGGGGAGGCCGATCACGATCGCCGCGATCGTGAGCCAGGGCGTCTCGAACGGGATCCGCGGCGTATCCTCCCACGACATGCTCACTGTCAACGGCCACGACAGCGACATCCGGGGGCCGCCGCCGCGGTCGCCGTGGCGCTCACCGTGGCGCTCACCGTGGCGCTCACCGTGGCGCTCACCGTGACGGTCACCGTGGCGCTCACCGTGACGGTCACCGGCACCGATTCGCCGGGCGTGGACAAGGGGCTCTCGGCCAGGACGATCCTGCTCGCCGCCGCGGAGCGTAGCGCGGCGGAGCCGGAGGGGCGGTTCCGGCGCGTCCACGTCGTGGAGTCGCGCCCGGTCCCTGTCGACGGGGCCGAGCCGTACATGGTCCTCGTCTCGTACGAGATGGACTCCTGGCTCCCCCGCGAGCCGGACGGCACCGCCACCAGCTTCCGTCGGACGCTGCCCGCGCGCCCGCTGACGTCGCGTGACAGGCAGGCGTGGGAACGGGCGGTCTCGCCCACGTCATTCGTCCGGCGCGACGGCCGATGGGTGCCCGGCGACGACCCCGCCGGCACCGGCTGGCAGGAGCAGCGGATCACCCCCAGGACGGCGATCGGGCGGTCCAGCGGATCTGCGCCCAGAACCCGGACCCCAAGGGCTGCGAGCAGAGGGCCGCCAAGGCCCGCGCCGAGGCCCCCGCCAGGGCCGCGGAGCGTGCGCGGACGGCCGCCGACCCGAGCCGGTTCGAGGAACTGCTCTTCCCGCCGGGCACCGAGAACCGCGGCGCGGCGGACAAGCTGCGGCGGGGCGTCACCTTCCTGCTGTACGAGGCGCCCTCCGCCGAGGTCAGGGCCGCCACGTTCCGCCTGCTCGCCGATCTGCCGGGCGTGACGGCCTCCCATGGCGACGGCGGGATCGCGATCACCGCCGAGGGCGAGCTCGAAGGCATCACCTGCACGTACACGATGGTGCTCGACCCGACGACCTACCGGCTCAAGGGCGGCAGCGAGGTCGTCAAGGACGGGTCGTTCCGCGGCCTGGGGCCCGGCACTCCCTTGGCGCAGCTCGTCGTCAAGTCGGCGGGCTGGACCGACGAACAGCCCCACCACGACTGACCGCCTCACGACCGACCGCCCTGCGGCCGGCCACGCCGCAGCCCCCGCCTCGATCGTTCAGCCGGCAGGGGTCTCGTCGCCGGTAGGCAGCACGCCCTTGGCCGGGCGGCTCCTGGGCAGCAACGGGGCCTTGCCCAGGAGCCAGTCGGCCAGGTGGTCGCGTTCGACGAGGATCAGGGGCTCGCGCGCGCCTAAGGCCTCCTGCCTGGCCTGTCGGGTGAGGGTGCTGGTGGTGACCAGGACGCCTTTATGGCCGGCGAAGGTGTTGGCCAGCGCGCCCAGGAAGTTGCGCACGTCGGGCGCGCCGACCGTCTTGGCGTACCGCTTGCACTGAACGGCGATCCTGCCGTGTCCGGGGGCGACGGCGGTGATGTCGACCCCGCCGTCGCCGGCGCCGCCGCGCTCGCGGACCTGACGGAACCCGTCGGCGATCATCCGCTCGGCGACGAGGTGCTCGAACGCGCGCCCCGTCAGCCGATCGACGCGCTCCAGCTCGGCGTTGGCGGCCAGGAACCGCCGCCGCTCCGCCTCGATCATCCGGTGCCGCAACACCAGCCCGCCGACGAACAGCATCGCCAGCAGGCACCCGATCGCCGCCGTCCAGCCGGGATGCTCGCGGGCGAACCAGACGACCGCGACGCCGAGCGCGCCCGCCGCCGCGATCAGCCCCTGCCACCGCCCCGCGCGCCGCCTTCCACGCTTGGAACCCCTCGCCATGGCGCCTCCCCGTACCAGAGTGGTGTCCAAGGCGATTGTGCGCGGCGGGACCGACAGAAACCGGGGTCGCTCGCCGCGTCAGCGCCAGCCGAGTGCGGGGGCGACGTGGGTCAGCACCGAGGACAGCAGGTGGGCGTTGTAGTCGACGCCGAGCTGGCTGGGCACGGTCAGCAGGAGCGTGTCGGCGGCGGCGATCGCCTCGTCGCCGGCCAGCTCCTTGACCAGCACGTCCGGCTCGGCCGCGTACGTGCGCCCGAAGATGGCCCTGGTGGTGGCGTCGATGAAGCCGACCTGGTCGGAGCTGGTGCGTTCGTGCCCGAAGTACGCGCGGTCGGTGTCGTTCACGATCGGCATGATCGACCGGCTGACCGACACGCGCGGCTCGCCCTCGTGCCCGGCCTCCTTCCACGCCTCACGGTAGGCCTGGATCTGCTCGGCCTGCTGGACGTGGAACGGCTTGCCGTTCTCGTCGTCCTTGAGCGTGGAGCTCATGAGGTGCATGCCGAGCCCGGCGGCCCAGCGCGCGGTGGCGTTCGAGCTGGAGCCCCACCAGATGCGCCGCCGCAGCCCCTCGGAGTGCGGTTCGAGGCGCAGCAGGCCCGGCGGGTTGGGGAACATCGGCCGCGGGTTCGGCTCGGCGAACCCCTCGCCCTCCAGCACCTTCAGGAAGACCTCCGCGTGCTTGCGGGCCATGTCCGCCTCGGTCTCGCCCTCGGCCGGGGCGTAGCCGAAGTAGCGCCAGCCGTCGATGACCTGCTCGGGTGATCCGCGGCTGATGCCGAGCTGCAGCCGCCCGCCCGCGATGAGGTCGGCGGCGCCCGCGTCTTCTGCCATGTAGAGCGGGTTCTCGTAGCGCATGTCGATGACGCCGGTGCCGATCTCGATCCGGCTGGTCCGCGCGCCGACGGCGGCCAGCAGCGGGAACGGGCTGGCGAGCTGCTGGGCGAAGTGGTGCACCCGGAAGTAGGCGCCGTCGGCACCGAGCTCCTCGGCGGCCACCGCCAGCTCGATCGACTGCAGCAGGGTGTCGGACGCGCTGCGCGCCTTCGAATACGGCGACTCCGACCAATGCCCGAAGCTCAGGAAACCGATCTTCTTCATGCAGGCTTCAACCTTCCCCCAGACAAAGACATTCCTGCATTTTTGAACGTTCGATCCAGAGAGGTTTCGGTGGGTCCCATGGCAGGGACCAGGGGGTTCGACATCGACGAGGTGGCCGCCCGGGCGAGGGACCTGTTCTGGACGCGGGGTTATCAGGAAGGGCAGCACCACCTCGGCCATCTCGTCGGGGACCTCGTCGGTGACGTCAGCTCCAGTGACGGTCCCCGAGCAGGGTCGCCTCGGCACCGCCGTCGGCGAAGACGATCTGGCCGGTGACGAACCTGTTGGCCGGCCCGGCGAGCCAGCAGATCAGCTCGGCGACCCATTCGGGCCGCCCGGGGAAGCCGCCGTACGGCTGCGGCGCCACGGCCTCCACGGCGCGGCGCACCTCGTCGTTCTCCGTGATGTACGCGGCGGCGGGCGTGTCCACGACGCCCGGTGCGACGGCGTTGAGCGCGATGCCGGCCCCAGCCCACGCGGGTGACGGCGCGGCCCTGCGCACCCATCCGTTCAGCGCCCGCTTGGCGATGCCGTAGGCGCCGGACGGGCCGCCCATGTCCGGCTCGGCGCGCAGCAGGGCGAGCGCGGCGTCCTCGTCCCCGTCGCGGCACGCCTTCATGATGCGCTCGTCCGCGGGCTCCAGCGAGGACGTGGACGACACCGCCACGGCCCTGGGCGCCGCGCTGCGCGCCAGCAGCGGGCGCAGCCCTTCGAGTGTCGCGACCGCGCCGAAGTAGTTCGTCTCCAGCAGCCCCGTCCTGCCGCCGCCCGCCACGGCGAGCACGGCGTCGATGGGCCCGCGCGCGCTCACCTGCTCGACCAGCGACCTGCGCCCCTCGGGGGCGGACAGGTCGGCGCGGACGTCGGCGCCGTCGAGGTCGCAGCCGACCACGGTGGCGCCGCGTTCGCGCAGCAGGGCCGCGGTCGCGGCGCCGATGCCCGACGCCGAGCCGGTGACCACGTACGTCCGCCCGGCATGCTCTGCAGCGGTCATCGTTCTGCCTTTCCTGCTCGTGTGCCGCGGTCGAAGTGCTCGACCAGTTCGTCGGCGCAGAGGCCGGGGTCCATGCCGGCGGCGATGAGCGGCGCCACGCCGTCGATCGAGGCGCGCAGCGCCGCCGCCATGACCCGCGTGTCGAACGGGCGGAACACGCCGGTGCGCCGGCCCTCCTCCAGCAGCCCGGCCAGCCGGTGCTGCGAATCGACGTCGTGGTGCTCGTAGTCGCCGAGGCCGCCGTTCAGCAGGATCTGCCGCAGCGCCTCCACCTCCTGGGGGTGGTCGGCGATGAATCGCACGTTCGCCCTGATGACGGCGGCGAGCAGCTCGCGGGCCCCGGTCACGCCGTCCAGCGCGGCCAGCATGTAGCGCTCGCTGTCGGCCACGATCTGGTCGGCCACGGCCGCGAGCAGCTCGTCCTTGCCGGAGAAGTGGTAGGTGATCAGGCGCTTGCTGCTCAGCCCGGCCTCGGTGCAGATCGCCTCGAAGGTGGTCGCCCGGTAGCCGCGCTCGGCCAGCAGGGTGATGGCGGTGCGGGTGATCTGCTCCTTGCGCGCCGCCGTCGCCGCCTGGCGTTTATCCATACGGATAACTTATCCTCATGGATAACGTACGTCAACCGGCCGGCAGGCCCATGGCGTTGGCCGCGTCCGCCTCGAAGTACTCCGTGGTGGCGTAGGGGCCGACGTGCCGCTCGACGAAGCTCCTGACGCCGTCCACGGAGTCGTGGACGAAGACGTTCACCGCCTTCGTGCCGTCGGTGCCGGCGACCGCCACCGTCCACGCCGCGCCGCGCGGGAGCTGCCCGTACGCCGACTTCAGCGCGTCCCAGAACCGGTCGCCGTCGCTGACCGTGGAGACCGCCACCACGTGCACGCCCGCACCCTTGTCCGGCGTCCGACACCGGCGCCCACGCCCGCGTCGCCGAGGCCGCACAACGCGGCATGCAGCTGCTCGGCCCCGAAACCCCACCCGGCACCAGGCTCCGCGCCATGGGTCAGTTCTTCGCCAGGATCAGCCACCACATGGACGGCAACGACCGACAGCACCCTGACAGCGGTCACGGCGGTGCTTCGGTGAGCGACGCGATGACGATGATTGCGGCTCTTGTGCATGCTGCTCGGCCGCTCACCGTCGACGCGCTCGCGAAGGCGCTGGGCTGGCCTGTCCAGCGGGCCGCCGATGTCTTGGACGTGGTCGGGCGGCGTCCTGAGCTCTCCTGGCCGCTCGTCCTGGGGCGGCCGGGGCGTGGAATGTACGCCGTCGAGGCGGCGCCTGACCGGCTCAGCGCCGCTCAGCGTGCGGCGCTCGCGGTCACCTCGGGCAGGTCCGTGGGTCCACGGTCGGCTCGGCGTCCGCGACCGTGATCTCGCCGAGGCCGCCCGGCAGCAGGGCGGCGACCGTGCACACGATCTGACCGACGGCCAGCTCCGACAGCTCGCCGGACGAGCCCAACGGGGTCACCACCAGGCGGCCGCCCGGCTCGGAGACGACCGTGAACGGGGCCGCGTCCAGCGGGACGTCCGTGGTGTAGCCCTGCGCCCGCTCCTTCGCCGTCGGGCCGTCCGCCAGCACCGCCAGGACGTCCGCCGGATGCCACCGGCCGCGGGAACGGGTCACCGCCCGCAGCCGGTCGTCCTTCACCAGGTAGAGCTTGGTCGCCCTGGCCGGCGCGACGGCACCGCTCGGCGGCAGGCCGACGGGGATCACTTCGCTGGGCCGCACCCCACACCCCGCCACGGCGACCAGCACCAGCCCGGCCGCCAGCCTCCTCAGCGTCCTGGTCACCCGGCAGCCCCATCCTGTTCGACAAGGTCCTCGTCCGGGGTGCGGGGGAGGCGGAGGGTGAAGAGGGCGCCGCCGTCCGGGGCGTTCATGACGGTCAGGCCGCCCTTGTGGAGGCGGGCGTTCTCGCGGGCGATCGCCAGGCCCAGGCCGCTGCCCTCGGATCTGGCGCGCGCCGCGCTGGCCTTGTAGAAGCGGTCGAAGACGTGGGGGAGTACCTCCTCGTCCAGCCCGGGGCCGTGGTCGCGGACGTCGAAGGTGATGGACGAGTCTCCGGCGGACAGGCGTACCGACACCGGGGGGTCGCCATGGCGCAGGGCGTTGCCGACCAGGTTCGCGAGGATGACGTCCACCCGGCGCGGGTCCAGGCGGGCCGTCACCCCGGACGGCAGGTCGGTCTCCACGGAGTCGGTCCAGCCGCGCGTCCGCAGGGTGGCGCGGACCAGCTCGGCCACGTCCACGTCGTTCAGCGCGAGGGAGGCGACGCCTGAGTCGAAGCGGCTGATCTCGATGAGGTCGTTCACCAGCCCGGTCAGGTTGAGCGTCTCCTGGCTGACCAGCCGCGCGGCCCGCCCGGCGGGCTCGGGCAGCCCGGCCGCCTCCTCGTCCAGCACGTCGGCGACCGCCGTCAGCGCGGCCAGCGGCGTCCGCAGCTCATGGGAGACGTCGGCCACGAACCTGCGGGCGTCGGCCTCCATCGCGCGCAGCTGCTCGACGTGCCGTTCCAGCTCGGCGGCGGTGTCGTTGAACGTACGGGCCACGTCGGCCAGCTCATCGGAGCCGCGTACCGCGATCCTCGTCCGCAGCTCGCCCTGGCCCAGCAGCCGCGCCGCCCGCCCCAGCTCGCGCACCGGGCGCAGCACGCCACGGGTGGCCAGCGTGGCGACCACGACCGCGAACACCAGCGCCGCGGCACCGGTGAGCCACGCCCACAGGGCGAGCCCGTCGATGCTGCGCTGCTCGGGCAGCAGGCTGTGCGCGGTGTAGACCTCGATGCCGGAGTTGCGGGTCGTCCCGTCCGGCTCGGCGATCAGCAGCGGCGCGCCGATGATCAGCAGGGGCCGGCCCCGCCAGGTCACCCGCTGCCACGCCATGGTGCCGCCCGCGACCGTACGCCGCAGCTCGGCAGGAATGTCCGCCTCATCCAGGTCCGGCTTCGGCGGTGGCCCGCCGGACCGCCATCGTCCCGGCGGCGGGGCCGGGCGGCCCGGCGAGCGCTGCCCGCGGAAGAAGGCGACGGCCGAGGAGTTGGTGTCGTGCAGGCCGGCGGCGATCCTCGCGAGGTCGTCCTGGCCAGGGGTGTCGGTGGCCAGCGGGAACAGCGTCGCCAGCCGGTCGCGCATCGCGTCCACCGCGGCGTCCTGGGCCCGCTGCAGGATCTCGACGCGCGCGTTGACGTAGCCGATGCCGGCCACCGCCGCCGCCGTCACCACGCACAGCAGCACGAACGCCGACAGCAGCCGGGCACGCAACCCCAAGGACGCCACCGCCATCTACACGGGTCCGAACCGGTAGCCGAACCCGCGGACGGTCTGCACGTAGACCGGCGCCGCCGAGTCGTCCTCGATCTTGGCGCGCAACCGCTGCACGCACGCGTCCACCAGCCGCGAGTCGCCGAAGTAACCGTGCTCCCACACCGACTCGAGCAACTGCTGGCGGCTGTGCACCCGCCCCGGCGTGCCGGACAGCTCCAGCAGCATGCGCAGCTCGGTCGGAGCGAGGCCGACCGGCTCGCCGCGCTTGGTCACCACCAGCCCCGCACGGTCGATCGTCAGGTCGCGGTAACGCTCGAGCTCCGCCTGCTCCCGGCCGACGCGCCGCAGCACCGCCCGCATGCGCGCCTCCAGCACCCGCGGCTGCACCGGCTTGACCACGTAGTCGTCGGCGCCCGCCTCCAGCCCGGCCACCACGTCGAAGTCGTCGCCCCGCGCGGTCAGCATGATGATCGGCACGTCGCCGGCGGCCCTGATGCGCCGGCACACCTCGAACCCGTCGATGCCGGGCAGCATCAGGTCGAGCACGACGACGTCCGGAGGATCCGCACGCAGCCGCTCCAGCCCCTGCTCGCCGGACTCCACCGCGCGCACCCGGTGGCCGTGCCGGCTCAGAGCCAGCTCAAGGCCCTCCCGCACGGCGGAATCATCCTCGATCAACAACACTCGCGATCCGCCGCCCTGTCTCAAAGGCACACTCCGTCATCCCACCCGCCGGTCCAACCCCTCCACTATCGACCGGCCGTGTGCCCGCACGGTCCGCGCCATGTCATGGTCGTGTCACGATCCGACCAGCGCTGACCAGCCGACACGGCCGTCGTCGAACCATGACATATGGCGGACGGCGCGCGCACATTCGCCGCCCATGGTAAGTCGCCATGGACGAACCACACACCCTCCCACCTCGGCTCCGAGACCGGCTGTACGCGGTGGCCACGCTGGTGCTCGCCGTTGTCCTGCTCCCCGTGGCCTTCGCCCGCCGTCCCGGCCGCGCCCGCGAGCTGGCCTGCGGCTGGGCGCTTGGCCTGCGCTTCCCCGCCGAGAACCTGGCCGGGCTCACCGGCGGCGCCGAAGCGGCGTTCAGCGCGGCCCGCACCGAGGCGCTCTGGCGGCACGGCCAGCTCATCGGCCTCACCTCCGGCTACCGCGACCCCGCCGCCCAGCAGCGGCTGTTCGACGAGGAGGTACGCCGCTCCGGCTCCCCGGCCTCGGCGCGCATGCTGGTGCTGCCGCCGGCGGAGTCGTGCCACGTCCAGGGCATCGCGCTGGACATCAGGCCGCGTGAGGGCGCGCGCTGGCTGGAGGAGCACGGCGCCCGCTACGACCTCTACCGCATGTACGACAACGAGTGGTGGCACTTCGAGCACCACCCCGAGTTCGGCGGCCACCCGCCGCGCCGCCGCCCGCACCCCGGCGATCATGCCGGGACGTCCCGATAGGGTGGGCCGCATGTCGTTGCAACTCGTTCAGGTGAACCTCAAGGCCAAGGACGACGCGGCGCTGGGCCGCTTCTGGGCGGAGGCGCTCGGCTGGGACATGGGCAGCGAGGCGCCCGGCGTGACGAACCTCGAGCCCGCCGGCTTCTCCTGGCCCGACCCGTCGGCCGTGTGCATCGACATCGTCGCCGTCCCCGACCCCGCGACGGTGCGCTACCGCGTCCACCTCGACCTCGCCACCACCTCCGACGCCCACCACGCCGAGCTGGTCACCCGCCTGAAGGAGCTCGGCGCGACCCCCGCCGACGTCGGCCAGGGCGACGTGCCGTGGACGGTGCTGGCCGACCCCGAGGGCAACGTCTTCTGCGTCCTGGAGCCGCGGGAGATCTACCGCGACACCGGGCCGATCGCCGCGGTGGTCGTCGACTGCGAGGACCCGCGGGCCATGGTCGGCTTCTGGGGCGAGGCGATCGACTGGACCGTGCATGAGCTGACCGACGTCTACGCCAGGCTGCGCTCGTCCAAGGGGGTCGGGCCGTACCTCGAGTTCATCCGCACGTACGGCGAGCCCGCGGCGTGGCACCGCTTCCACCTCGACCTGGCGCCGTACCGGCGCGAGGACAAGGCGGCGGAGGTGGCCCGGCTGCAGGCGCTCGGCGCGACGCTCGCCGACGTGGGGCAGGACGACGTGCCGTGGACGGTGATGGCCGACCCGATGGGCAACGAGTTCTGCGTCCTCGGTTAGGAGGAGCGCAGCCGGGCCGCCTGCCTGATCAGGTGGTCGCGCTCCGCGAGGCTCGGCGCCGACCTGGCGGCCTCGGCGTAGAGCCGGGCCGCGGTCGCCGGGTCGCCGTCACGTTCGTGCAGGTACGCCGCCACGGCGGTGTAGCGGGGCAGGGCCGGGTCGACCTCGGCCAGGGCGGCCAGCCCGGCGCGCGGCCCGTCCGCCTCCCCGACAGCGACGGTCCTGTTGAGCCGGGCCACCGGGCTGCCGGTGAGGCGGACGAGCTCGTCGTACCACTCGACGATCTGCACCCAGTCGGTCTCCTCCGCCTTCTGCGCGTCGGCGTGCAGCGCGGCGATGGCGGCCTGCGCCTGGAACTCGCCCAGCCGGTCGCGGGCGAGCGCCGCCTGCAGCACCTCGACGCCCTCGGCGATCATGCGGGTGTCCCACAGCCGCCTGTCCTGCTCGGCGAGCGGGACGAGACCTCCGCCGGAGCCGGTCCTGGCGGCGCGCCGCGCGTGGTGCAGCAGCATCAGCGCGAGCAGGCCCGCCACCTCCTCGTGGTCGATCATCCCGGCCAGCTGCCTGGTGAGCCTGATCGCCTCCTCCGCGAGGTTCACGTCGCCCGAGTAGCCCTCGTTGAAGACCAGGTAGAGCACGCGCAGCACGGTGGCGACGTCCCCCGGCCGGTCGAAGCGGACGTTGGCGACGGTCCGCTTGGCCCTGCTGATGCGCTGCGCCATCGTCGCCTCGGGCACCAGGTACGCCTGCGCGATCTGCCGCGTGCTCAGCCCGCCGACCGCGCGCAGCGTGAGCGCCACGGCCGACGACGGCGTCAGCGACGGATGCGCGCACAGGAAGTACAGCTGCAGCGTGTCGTCCACCGTCGTGCTCGGGCCGGGCGGCGGCTCGACCTCCACGCGCGCCTCGCGGTTCCTGCGCGAGGTGTCGGCGCGGGCGGCGTCGAGGAACTTGCGCCAGGCCACCGTGACCAGCCACCCCTGCGGGTCGCGTGGCGCGCCGTCCGGCCAGGCGTGTACGGCCTCGACCAGGGCTTCCTGTACGGCGTCCTCGGCCGCCGCGAAGTCCGCTCCGCGACGGACGAGGATGCCGATCACGATGGGGGTGAGGGTGCGCAGCAGGGCCTCGTCCACCATGCGATCACTCCGTGATGGTCTCGGGCTCGGTGAGGAACGGCCGCACCTCGAGCCACTCGTGGATCGGCTCGCCACCCGCGCCCGGCGCCGCCGACAGCTCGGCGGCCAGCTCGAGCGCCCGCTCCTGGCTGTCGACGTCGATCACCATCCAGCCGGCGATGAGGTCCTTCGTCTCGGCGAACGGGCCGTCGGTGACCGGCGGCCGCCCCTCGCCGTCGTAGCGGACGAACATGCCCTCGGGGGAGAGCGCCTGGGCGTCGACGAACTCGCCGGTGCTCTCCAGCCGGGCGGCGAAGTCCCGCATGTACTGGATGTGGGCCGTGACCTCCTCCGGCGTCCACTTGTCCATCGGCACGTCGTTGACCGCCGCCGGGGCGCCTCGGTAGTGCTTGAGCAGCAGGTATTTGGCCATCGTGGTCTCCTTCGTCCGTCCGCGTCGTCGCGGTGTTCACAGCGGGGACGGAGCCGCCGCCGCGTTCTCGACATCCCGCCGCGAACTTTTTCGCAAGGCGGCCGATCAAGCCCTGGACCGCAGCCGTCGCCACCACGGAGCCTTGGAGGTCCGGGCGGTCGTCCCGTGCGGCGCCTCGCCCGTCCGCGCGTACGTGAAGAACGCCGCGAGATCGTGCTCGGATCCTTCGTGGATGCGCTTGGCGACCTTGTTGTGCGGGTAGCCGCGCAGCCCCTCGGGGCTCTCCACGGCGGCGGCCCGCTGGTCGGTGCAGTACACCCACGACCAGCCGCAGTTCCTGACGATCATCTCGCCCAGGTACGCCCCGGCCCCCATGATCGCGCTGTGCACGACCTCAGGGGCCGGCCTCGCGGCGACGAACGCGGCGCAGTAGTTGTCGAGGTGGTGGATGAACGCCGGGTCCCAGTCGAAGGCGAACCCCTCGGCCCGCGCCCCCGCCACGAAGACGTCGGCGAGTTCACGCATGTGCCCGGCGGTCTCGGCGTCGCTCGGCGGCTTGCCGCTCATCAGGGAAGATCCTCGCGTACGAGGGCGCGGGCGAGCGGCATGCCCGTCGCCCGCGCGTACGCCTGCCGGGCGCGTACCTCGGCACGGGTGCGCGGGCGGTAGCCGGGCCCGCTGCAGCAGCCCATGTGGAAGCGGACGCCCGCGTGCAGCAGCACCGACAGCGCCCGCCAGCCCTCGGTGTCCCGCCTGGCGGAGGCCGCGAACGCCGACCCCGCATGAATCAGCTCCCCGCCACATCCCGGGCAGATGCGCGGCTCGCTCCCCCGGCGCGGGTAGGTCTGCTTGTACGAGGCGCGGCACGGCAAGCAGACGAACGACGTCTTCGCATGACTCATGCGCCCACCATAGGCCCGCCGACGGCCTTGATCGACTCAAGTATCCCGGCTCTCGGGCAGCCAGTCGCGGGCGGGATCGTAATCCAGCCACCGGTTGCGCTCGGCCTCCCTGACGAAGGCGCTCAGCAAGGAGCCGAGCAGCGGGTGGCCGCCGTCGCCGCGCCAGAGCAGCGACCACGCGTACAGCGGGGTGGGGTCGATCAGCGGGACCGGCCGGATCTTCGGGTGTGGCGGGAGCGGCAGGTCGGCGGGCAGGAGGGTGAAGCGGCGCGGGTCGGCCGCGAGGTCGGCGAGCAGCCGGTCCAGCCCCAGGTTCGGGCCTTCGGCGTGCCGGTGGACGCCAAAGGCGGTGGCGAAGCGGTGCAGGAAGTCCAGCCGGTGCAGCGCGCCCGGGGTCCACAGCAGGCCGTCGCTGAGCTGCGCGGGACGGATCGCGGGCACCTCCGCCAGCGGGTGGTCGGCGTGGAGCACGGCGTCCACGGGTTCGAGGCGTACCAGGCGGTGGGTCAGCCCGGCGGGCAGCGGCGCGTGGACCCGGCCGAAGGCGGCGTCGATGTGGCCGTGCAGCAGCGCGGTGATCACGGACGGCAGGTCGCGGCCGTGGCCCAGCTCCACGCCGCCATGTCCTTCTCAGGGGTTGTGCTGAAGGCCCGCCGTCCTTATCTTGGAATGACTATTCCAAGTTAGGAGGCCACGGGATGCCCGATGTCAAGCACTTCGATCCCGAGGCGACGTTGGACCGGGTGGTGGACCTGTTCTGGGAGCGCGGAGCCGACACCACCGGGATCGCCGACATCGTCAAGGCGACCGGGCTCAGCCGCTCCAGCCTGTACGCCACCTTCGGCGGCAAGGCGCAGCTCCAGGCCGCCGCGCTGGGACGCTACCTGGAGCGGCGGTCGCGGCCGGTGTTCGACGCCCTGGCCGCCGACGGGCGCGGCGTGCCGGCCATCGCCGCGTTCTTCGAACGGCTGGTGGCGGCGCGCTGCTCGGGCGAGCACGCCCGCTGGGGCTGCCTGGTCACCAACACCCACGCCACGGGAATCGGCGGCCTGCCGGAGATCAGGGACGTCCTGGACCGGCACCACGACGCGCTGCGGTCGGCGATGCGGGCCGCGCTGGAGGCCGCGCACGCCGCCGGCCGGCTCAGGCCGGGCGTGGACGTGGAGGCCGCCGCCGAAGCGCTGGCCCTTCAGGCGTATGCCGTCAACCTGCGCTCGCGAGCCGGTGCCGAGCCGGCCGCGCTGCTGGCGGCCGTACGCGCCGTGCTCAACGGTTTCACCACTACCGAGGAGAGATGATGAGCGGTTTCCGGACGTACGACGAGAGCGACGCCCCCGAAGCGTCCCGCCCCATGCTGGCGGCGGCCAAGAAGCGGATGGGCTTCGTGACCACGCTGAACGGGGTGATGGCCGAGTCGCCGGAACTGCTGGCCGGCTACAACGCGCTCGCCGAGCAGTTCGGCAGGTCGTCGCTGTCGGCGGCGGCCAAGCAGGTGGTGCTGATCACGGCCAGCGTGGCCAACGGCTGCGAGTACTGCGTGGCCGCCCACTCCACCCTCGCGTTGCGCGCCCGGGTGCCCGCCGAGGTGGTCGAGGACCTGCGCGCGGGCCGGCCGCCGGCCGACGAGGCGCTGGAGGCCGTCCGCCGCCTCACCCGGGCGGTGGTGGAGCAGCGCGGCTGGGTGGACGAGGCCGAGATCGAGGCGTTCCTGGCGGCGGGCCACACCCGCCGCCAGGTGCTGGACATCGTGCTGGGGGTCGGCATGAAGACCCTGTCCAACTACACCAACCACATCGCCTCCACGCCCCTCGACCCGGCCTGGGCCGAGCAGAAGTGGAGCCGGACCTGATCACAACGGCCAGCCGGGGGTGATCACGTCGGGCGGAGGGCGTCCAGGAGGAGGGTGGTCATGCGGCCGGGTGGAGCCGTGACCGGTTCCGCGACCGGCTCGAAGGGGTGCGCGGGCTGCGGCGGTTCGAGCGGGCCGACGTCGTGAGCGTGCGGCCGGCCGCGGACCCGGAGGTCGTGGTCGCCGAGTTCACCCTGTACGGCACGGTCATCGGCACGGGCGAGCCGTTCGCGACGGCGTACGTCATGGTGATCACCGTCCGCGACGGGCTCATCGTGCACTCGCGGGACTACGGCATCCCGGTGGCCGCGGCCTGACGCGCACGCATCGCCGGCGCCGTCCTCGCGGTTCTGCTCCTGCGCCCGGACCCGGCGAATATCGAGCGGTCCCACGCCACCTTCTGAATGTTAATTTGGGTTCTCAGGTGTGCGTCGGAAATTCGCTGCGTGGGCTCTGACGGCCGCGCCGACGAAAGGTCCATGCGTGAACCCTCTCTGGCCGGACAACTTGCACGAGCCTGTTGTCGCCCTGGTCACGTTCTTCGTCATTCTGTTCGTCGTCGGAAAACTGCTGGTTCCGCGCTTGCAGAAAACGCTGGCCGAGCGGGCGGACGCGATCGACGGTGGAATCAGGAGGGCGGCGGAAATCCAGGCCGAGGTCCGGAATCTGGAGCGGCGATACCACGAGCAGATGGAGGAGGACCGGCGCGAAGCGGCACGGCTGCGCGAGGAGGCCCGCGAGCAGGGCGCGCAGATCAGGGCCGAACTCCGCGCGCAGGCCCAGGCCGAGGCCCGCCACCTCATCGCAGCGGCACACGCCCGGATAGAGGTCGACAGACAAGCGGCATTCACCGAACTCCGCACGGACATCGGCCGCCTGTCGACCGACCTGGCCGGCCGCATCATCGGGGAGTCATTAGAGGAGGCCGTGCGGCGTACCGGCGTGGTGGAGCGATTCCTGGACGAGCTGGAGAATCGTCCGGTCCCGTGAGGTGGCGGGGCGCCGAAACGCCAGGCAATCCGCGGTCTTGGTGGCCGCGCCGGTGCGGAAACGGCGCCGATCCGTGGCCGCGAAGTGTCTCGGAGCGCCGGAGAGGAAGGAACGCCCGGAGGCGGCCGCATCTGCGTCCGGGAAGGACTGGACAATTGTTCCTCAGTCGGCGGGCGTCAGAAAGTCCTGCAGCTCGCGGTGCCTGAACTGGTACGTCGCACCGCTGACCCGCAGCAGCCGGGCCTCGCACGCCCAGTCGAGGAAGCTCCACAATCGCAGCGGCAGCAGCCCCCGCATGGCCGCGACGATCAGGCCGATCATCGTACGGGTCCACGCCACGGCGCCGAAGCTCACGCCGAAGGAGACACCCCCGACGACCGCGCACAGCAGCGACACGACCAGATCCTGGCTCATCACGAACACCAGGAAGGCCGCGATCCCGCCGGTCAGCCCGAAGGCCAGCCCGATGGTCGGGTTGCGGTGCAGGGCCTCGCGCGGGTGGGCCAGCTCGGCGTCCATGCTCCACCCACCGGTGGTGATTTTGAAGACGACCCCGAGCGCGAACGCCAGCACGAACGCCCCGCCCACCCCCGCGACCAGCTCCACCGGCCCGGCGTGCGCCAGCCGCAGCGGCGCCAGCCCGGTGAGCGCCCCGCACAGCCCGAAACCCATCAGCGTGATCGGCTCGGCGCGGATCGCCTCGGCGACCGTCATGCGCCCGGCGCCGACCCGTCCTGCGGCGGTCAGCCCGATGACCGTCCCGAGCGCCAGCCCGCCGGTGCCGCCCGCGACGACGGCGAACAGCGGCCCGAACACCGTCCCGCCGGTGAGCAGCAGCCCGGCCAGCCCGCCCAGCACGCCGACGGGCAGTCCGGCCAGCGCGCCGAGCAGCGCGCCGATCAGCCGCCGCCGTCGCGGTACGTTGGCCCGCCCGCCCGCGGCGGCCGGCCACGCCGACAGCGACAGGCCGGTCACGATCGCCACCCAGGACGTCATGAGCGCCAAGGTGAGCGCCTGCTCGGCGTCCCCGCCAACGTCACCGCCCACGTCACCGGCCGCCGAGCCGGTCCAGAACGCGACCATGGCGACGACCGCGAGCGTCACCGCGCACACGCCGTGCAGCGCCCGCACCAGGAACCGGCCGCCGATCGGCCACAACAGGTGGGGGACGAGGTCGATCGCGGTCAGCCCCGGCGGCGGCCGGTCGGCGCCCGCGCTGTGTCCGGCCTGCCGGCGCAGGTGCGCCGCCAAATGCTCCAGCCACGCCCGCACCTGCTCCGGCTGGTACGCGGTCCCGTACGCGGCCCTGGGCGTCAGCCGGGTCGCGGCCGGCACGTACGCCTCCAGCAGCCGCCGGGCGATCACCTCGGCCCCGGTGCGCGAGTCGGCGTGCGGGTCGACCCGCAGCAGCTCGTACGGGTCCGCGCCGGACTCCACTGCCGTCGCGGTCAGCAGCAGCCGCCACGGCGTCGCGAGCGCGAGGTGCACGGCCCGGCCGTCAGGCCCCGACAGCGCCGCCTGGATGCCGTCGCGGTGATCGGCACACGGGTGACCGTCGGGCCAGCGCGCCTTCAGGTAGACGGCGATCTGCTCCACGCTCAGGTCGTGCAGCCGGATCACGGTCGCGTTGTCCAGCCACACGCCGGCCGCGCGCAGCTCGGCGTGCCGGTCGGCGCGGCAGGTGACGACGACCGCCCCCGCCCGGCGCCCGGACAGGTCGCTGTAGCGGTTGAGCTCGGCCAGCAGGCCCATCGCCCGGCGCGGCGGGCCGGCGGGCGGGCCGGGGTCCAGCTCGTCCAGCCCGTCCACCACGGGCAGGACCCGGCGGTCGCGTACGAGCCGGTGCGCGTCGCCGGCCGCGAGCCCGAAGTCCTGCACGAGCTGCTCGGCCAGCCAGCTCTCGAAGGGCCTGCCCGGGGTCCAGCGGGCGGCGTTCAGGCGGACCGGGACCGTACCCGGGGAGCGGCCGGTGGCCAGCGGCGACTCCAGGAGCTGCAGCACCAGCTCGATCGCCAGGACCGTCTTCCCGGCGCCCGACTCGCCCACGACCAGCAGCCGCTGGGGGTGCAGGGCGGTGAAGAACCGGCCGATGGCGTGCAGGTCGTCCAGGCTCGGGCCGAAGGAGACGGGCGCGATGTCGTAACCGCCCAGCAGCCCTTTGCGTGCCCTGTCCTCCTCGCGCAGCACCCGGCGCACGAGCAGATCGACCGCCGGGTCGCGGTCGGAGCCCGCGTAGGGGGCCTCAGGCGAAGAAGCCTCCGGCGTAGCGGCCTGTGGGGGCGGGGCCTGCGGGGGAGGGGCCTGCGGGGGAGGGGCCGGCGGGGATGGAGCCGCGTCCGGCGGGGGAGCCGCCGACGGGAGGGCGGTCGCTGGGGGAGTGGCGGGTCCGGCGAGGGCGGCTCTGGCCGCCCGCCAGCGTTCCAGCTCCCCGCCGATCAGCTCCTCGGAATGATCGCAGGACCGCAGGCAGGCCGCGACGAACGCCCGTACGAACTCCCAGCGCGGCAACCGATCGGTCTGCCGCAGCACGTGCGAGGTCGTGCTCTTCGGCAGCGCGTCCACCAGGGCGCCGTCCGCCGCCGTGACCTGCCCGCCCAGCGCGCGCAGCCGGCTCAGCGACGGCTCGCCCGCCCACTGCCTGAGCCGTACCAGCGCCGCGACGAACTCCGCCGCGTCACCCGCCTGCGCCGGATCGGGCGGAAGGGGACGATCCTCGCTCACTGCTCTCCCGTCCTGACCAGCGCCCACGTGAACGTCGCCCGCCCCCGCCGGCGGCCGGGAACGCACACCCCCTCCACAGTCTGGACGTGCCGCGCCTCCATGAGGAAGTTGCGCGCCTCGTCGGCCTCCACCAGGTCACGCCCGACCGCGATGGGCACGAACCCGTGCCGGGGGATGTAGACCCAGCGCCCGCGGTCCCAGTCGTAGGGGTCGAACCAGCGGTGCCGTACGGTGCCGGACACCCGCACCTCCCGCCCCTGCCTGGTCAGCACGAACGAGCCCTGCGAGCGCAGCAGGCTCATGCGGCTGACGTAGAACAGCTCGGTGCCGATGAAGGCGTTGACACGGGCGTCCCAGTAGTCGTGCAGCCAGGCCGACCCGTGCTCCTCCAGCGTGCCGGCCCGGCGCAGGAGCTGGCGTTCGAAGCGGCGCTGGTTCTTGCGCTCGGCCTTCTTGATCACCTTGAACGAGCGCAGCCAGCGCAGGGACATCGTCCGCGACTCGCCGACGCCGTCCATGAAGTGCTCAAGGAAGTCGGAGGCGATCGGATGGAAGTCGCGGCCCCCGTCGATGATCGACCGGAACAGGTCCACCAGCTCGGGCACCGGCCTGCCCGTCCGCCGTCTCAGCCCTCGCAGGAACATGCCGGCCCTTCTCCTGATGTGATGGGTGCGATCGAGCGTCACGTACACGTCGGGCGGAACTCCTCCTCGGGCACGAGCGTCGCCCACTCGCCGCGGGTGAGCCAGCGGCCGGCGTTGGCGCAGGCCGCGGCCACGAGGTCGGCGGGCGTGCGGGCGTCCCACAGCCGCGCGGTCCCGTCGCCGGAGACCGAGGCCACCTTCGTGCCGTCGGGGGAGTAGGCGAGCGCGGCCACGCCGCGCGTGTGGCCGGTCATCGGATGGCCGAGCGGCCGGTACACGCGCAGGTCCCACAGCAGCACGTCGCCGCCCTGCAGCCCGGTGGCCAGCACCTGACCGTCGGGGCTGAACGCGACCGTGGTGGGCGCGGCGTCCTTCGGCACCAGGGCGACGCCCTTGGTGCGGCGGCGCGGCACGTCCCACAGCCGCACGGCGTTGTCGTCCGCCGTGTACGCCAGGACCGTGCCGTCGGGGCTGAAGTCCAGGTCGTTGACCAGCCCGCCGGCGACCGCGGGCGGCGTGCCCTCGATCTGGCGGCGGGTGGCGACGTCGAAGAGCCGTACCCGGGCGTCGAAGCCCGCGCTGGCCAGCGTCCTGCCGTCAGGGCTGATGGCCATGCCGGTGATGACGTCGGTGTGGTCGTCCACGCGGATGCGCGGCCCTGACTCGCGGCGGCTCGCGACGTCCCAGAACGCGATCTCCTGCTCGTGCTGCACGGCCACGAACCTGCCGTTGGTGCTGAAGGCGGCCACGCCCTTGAACACGGGGTCATGGGCGAGCACGCGGCGGCTCGCGAGGTCCCAGATCCGCAGGCCGTCCATGGCGGACGTCAGCAGCGTGCGCCCGTCGGGCGTGAACATCATGCTGATGACCGGGCCGCGGGCGCCGGGCGCGCGCAGCGGCGGGCCGATGGGGCGCTGGGTGGCGACGTCCCACAACAGCACGTCGGGGTCGCGGGCGCCGGGGCCCGCGGTCGCCAGAGTCCGTCCGTCGCGGCTCAGCGCGACCGCGTGCTGCGCCCGCATCGGCGTGCCGACCTGCAGGTGGACCCGTGGCTCTGCGAAGCGGACGACGCCGTCGGCGCTCGCGGCGGCCAGCAGCTTGCCGTCGGCGCTGAACGCCACCCGCCCCACGCCCGCGTAGTTGGCCTGCAGCGCGGTGACCTGCTGCCGGCTGGTCGTGTCCCACAGCACGGTACGGCCGGAGGTCCCGCCGGTGGCGATCCTGGTGCCGTCGGGGCTGAAGGCGACCGAGGAGAAGCCGCCGCCGCGGTCCTTGAGCGCGCCCGTGCGCCGGCCCGACGCCGTGTCCCACAGGATCGCGCCGTCGCCGCCGGCGGTCGCGAGCGTCCTGGTGTCGGGGCTGAGCGCGATGTCGTAGAGGGGGCCCTCGTTCTGCTCGGCGAACGGGGCGCCGAGCGGGCGGGCGGTGGCGGGGTCCCAGAGCCGTACGGCCAGGCCCCGGGCGACGGCCATGGCTCTGCCGTCCCGGCTGAACACCACCCGCTGCACGATGCTCGCCAGCTCGGGCCCGTGGTCGGGACGCCCCATGGCGGGGCCGCTCGGGCGGTGCGTGACGGGATCCCACTGCCGGACGACGCCGCGGAAGTCACCCGTCACGAACGTCCCGCCGTCGGGGCTGTAGGCCAGCGCCGACACGACCGCGTCATGCTTCAGATCGGGACCCAGCACGCGGCGGGTGGCCACGTCGTAGAAGCGGACGGTGCTGATGCACCCGGTGGCCAGGGTCTTGCCGTCGGGGCTGAGCGCCACCTGGACGCCGGAGCACTCGAACTCGGCGCGGGTGATCGGGGCGCCGAGCTGTCTGCGGCTGGCGACGTCCCAGATGCGCGCGGTGCCGTCGTCGCCGCCGGTCACCGCGATCCTGCCGTCGGCGCTGAGCGCGAGTGACCTGACGCCGCGCACGTGCCCGGTGAGCTCGCCCCTGCCGGTGCCGGTCGCGGCGGTCAGCAGGCGGTTGCGTGCCTCGTCGGTGGGGGCGATCTTCCAGGCCGCGACGGCCAGCATCGAGGCCAGGGCGACGTCGCCGGTGACCTCGCTCTGCGCGGCGAGCTGGCGGGAGAGTGCCACCCTGCGCTGGCGTCCCGCCTCGTCCGCGGCGCCGGCGGCGAGGGCGGCGGCGATGAGGGCGAGCACCGACAGCGTCGCGAGGCTCGCGACGGCGAGCCTGCGGCGGCGGCTCGTGCGCCGCTCCTCCTTCTCGGATGCCGCGACGAAGCCGTCCACGACGGGCCCGGGCGGCGGGAAGCTGTCGGGGTCGCGCTCCCAGCGGGGCCTGCTGTCCCGCACGGCGAGCAGCCGCGCCCCCCGATAGAGGAACGCGGGGTCGCGATGGTGGTCGGCCCACTGGGCGGCGGCCTCCACCAGCCGGTCGTAGACCCCCTGAGCGGCCAGGTCGGGCTCCAGCCACTGCCGCAGCGTGGGCCAGGCGGTCAGCAGCGCGTCGTGGGAGATCTCGGCGCCGTCCTCGTGCAGGGTGAGCAGCCGCCGGTCGGCGAACGCCGACAGCAGCGCCCCCACCTGCTCGCGCCGCTGCGGGGTGTGCGCGGATGCGGCGGCGTGGATCTCGGCCAGCCGCGCCCCGCGCCGCGCCACCCGGCCGCCCGCCGTGATGAGGGTCAGCCGGCGGAAGATGCGCAGGGCGGCCTTGCGGTCCTGCGGTGACAGCCGCCCGAGCACCTCGTCGGCCGTGCGGCGCACCGAGTCGCGGACCCGGCCCGACTCCTCGTAGCCGCGCAGGGTCAGCGTGCCGTCCGTACGGCGTTCCCAGGTGTTGCGCAGCGCCTGCGAGAGCAGGGGCAGCGCGCCGGCCGGCGGACGGTCGCCCGAGCCCGTCCGCAGCTCGGTGAGCATGGTCTCCACCAGGCCAGGCTCGATTTGCAGCCCGGCCGCGGCGGCCGGGCCGGTGATGGCGAGGCGCAGGTCGGCCTCCGTCATCGGCTCGACGATGACCTGCCCGTCCTGGATGGCCTCGGCGAAGCGGGGGTAGGCGGCGCAGCGGTCCCAGTGGTCAGCGCGGACCCCGACGACCACGCCCGCGCCGTGCGGGCCGCCGGTGAGGGCGTGCAGCGTGGCCACGTACGCCTGGCGTTCGTGCTCGTCGCCCACCAGCGTGAACAGCTCCTCGAACTGGTCGGCCACCAGCAGCGGCCGCCCGTCGGCCTCGTCGAGCAGCCGCCACGGGTCGGCGCGCAGCCGCGTGGCCACCCTCTCCGCGTCGCCGCCGAACTCCTTGACCCAGACCTCGGCCAGCGTGCGGAACGGCGTCGCGGTCGGCGTGGTGAGCAGGCACCGCCACTCCCGCGGCCCGGCGGCCGGGAGCTCGCCCTTGTCCACTGCGGGGAGCAGGCCCGCGCGTAACAGGGACGACTTGCCGACACCCGATGCGCCCGAGACGAGCAGGACGGAGCCGCGTCCGGCCAGCCGCCGGCCGAGCCGGTCAAGAAGATCGCGGGTCGCCCGCGTACGGCCGAAGAACAGCTCGGACATTCCCGCTTCGAACGGAGCGAGACCCTGGTAGGGGCAGATGTCGTTGGGATGACCGCCCCACTCGCCCATGGCGGTCATTCTGACAAAGGGGGCCACGGGCATCAAACGAGTTGCGTCCGATTTCGTCCAATGTCGTCCCATCCGTGGTCTGAACGGCTCGAACGCGGTTCTGATGGACGTGCTGCCACTTGATCGAGAGGCCCGGCCCGGCGCCGGAACCCTCCATGGGGGATCGCGGGAGACGTCTTGTACTCGGCACGATGCACTCTGCCCGGCGCCGCAGGGGAGACCGGCGACGGGCACGCGGCGGGCGCGCTGCTCCGGGGATGGCGCAAGCGTGCGCTGCTGACCCAGGAACAACTCGCCGAGAAGGCGGGACTCAACGTCAGGACCGTGCGGCGGCTGGAGAGCGGGGGGCTCCAGCCGCGCAGCAGGTCCGTGCTGCTGATCGCGCAGGCGCTCGGGCTGTGCGGCGAGGAGCGCGAGCAACTGGCCGCCGCCGCCCGCGGCCCGGCGGCGGGGGAGCCGGCCGTCGACCCGATCGTGCCGCGCCAGCTGCCCGCCGGCCTCGCGGCGCTGGCCGGACGGGAGGGGGAGCTGACGACGGTCGAGAACGCGCACCGCGCGGGCCCGGCACTGCTCGTCGCCATCGACGGCATGGCGGGAGCGGGCAAGACGGCCCTCGCGGTGCACGCCGCCCACCGGCTCGCCCCCGCCTTCCCCGACGGGCAGCTCTACGTGGACCTGCACGGCCACGGCACGGCCCCCGTGGAACCCGGCGAGGCCCTCGCCCGGATGACGCGCGCGCTCGGCGTGCCCGGCGAGGACCTGCCGGACCACCTCGACGACCGCGCCGCGCTCTACCGCAGCGTGCTGGCGCGGCGCCGGGTGCTGGTCGTGCTGGACGACGCCGCCGACGAGGACCAGGTCCAGCCGCTGCTGCCCGCAGGCCCCGGCTGCCGGGTCATCGTCACCAGCCGGCGGCGGCTGAGCGGGCTGGGGGACTCCCGAGCCCTCTCGCTGGACGTCCTTCCGCTGGCGGCGGCGGTCGCCCTGTTCGCCGAGGTGGCGGGGCGGGAGCGGGTGTCCGGGGTGCCGCGCGGCGAGCTGTACGAGGTGGTGGCCCGCTGCGGGTCGTTGCCGCTGGCCGTGCGCATCGCCGCCGAGCGGCTGCGCTCGCGTCCCACGTGGGGGGTGCGTGACCTGCTCGAACGGCTCGCCGGGGACCGGCTGGCCGAGCTGGCCGCGGGGCGGCACGACGTCGCCGCCGCCCTGGACCGGTCGTACGAGCGGCTGCCGGCCGAGCTGCGGCGCGCGTACCGGCTGCTGGGGGCGCGCACCGGCGCCGGCGCGAACGTGGATCCGCGCACCGCCGCCGCCCTGCTGGGGACGAGCGCGCCGCACGCCGAGCGGCTGCTGGAGCGGCTGCTGGACGCGCACCTGCTCCGCGAGGCCGCGCCAGGCCGCTACCGGTTCCACGACCTCGTCCGTGACCATGCCTGCCGGGCGAGCCGCGTGGCGTGACCGTCAGCGGGGGCGGGGTTCGCGGCCCGGCGGCTGGCGTACCGGCTGATCCGGCTCCTCGCGGCGCGGGTTGGGCCGGGTGACCTGCTCCTCGCCCAGCTCGACCCGCTCGCCGCAGTGCAGCACCGTGATCGGCGGGCCGTCCAGCAGCCGGTACGTCGTCACCTCCCGCGTGGCGCTGACGCACACCAGGCTGCCCCGGTACCGCAGCCGGAAGCCCAGCCGGGTGATGCCCGCGGGCAGGCACGGCGCGAACCGCAGCCGCCCACCGCCCGCGCGCATCCCGCCGAACCCCGACACCAGCGCGATCCACGCCCCCGCCAGCGAGGCCATGTGCACGCCGTCCACCGTGTTCTTCTCCAGGTCGGCGAGGTCCATCAGCGCCGCCTCGCCGAGGTAGCGGTAGGCCAGGTCCAGGTATCCGACCTCGGCGGCCATGACCGCCTGCGTACAGGCCGACAGGGACGAGTCGCGCACGGTCAGCGCCTCGTAGTAGGCGAAGTTCGCGGCCTTCTGCTCAGGGGTGAAGGCGTCGGGCCGCAGGTGCATGGCGAGCACGACGTCCGCCTGCTTGACCACCTGCCGCCGGTAGAGGTCGAAGTACGGGAAGTGCAGCAGCAGCGGGTAACGGTCGCCGGTGGCGTCGAAGTCCCAGAGCGCGTGCTGGGTGAAGCCCTCGCTCTGCTGATGCACGCCGAGCCGCTCGTCGAAGGGGAAGGTCATCGCCTCCGCCCCCGCGCGCCAGGTGCGGATCTCCTCCTCGGTGACGCCGAGCCGCCCCGCAGGGCCGGGATGGCGTTCGGCCGCGTCGGCCGCCGCGCGCAGGTTCTGCTGGGCCAGCAGGTTCGTGTACACGTTGTTGTCCACGACCGCGGTGTACTCGTCGGGCCCCGTCACGCCGTCGATGCGATAGCGCCCCGACGCGTCGTGGTGGCCCAGCGAGCACCACAGCCGGCCCGTCTCGACCAGCAGCGGCAAGCCGGTCTCGCGGTCGAAGACGGCGTCGTCGAGGGCGTCCACGTACTGGGTGACGGCGTGCGCGATGTCGGCGTTGACGTGGAAGGCCGCCGTGCCCGCCGGCCAGTAGCCCGAGCACTCCTCGCCGTGGATCGTCCGCCAGGGGAAGGCCGCGCCGCCCAGCCCGAGCTGGGTGGCCCGCTCCCTGGCCAGGGGCAGCGTGGAGCGCCGCCACGACAGGGCGTCGGCGACGGCGGGGGGATAGGTGTAGGTGAGCACCGGCAGCACGAAGATCTCGGTGTCCCAGAAGGTGTGCCCGTCGTACCCGGTGCCGGTCAGGCCCTTGGCCGGGATGGGCTGCGACTCCAGCCGCGCGGCCGACTGCAGCAGATGGAACATCCCGAAACGGACGGCCTGCTGCACCTCGTCGTCGCCCTCCACCTCGACGTCGGCCCCGTCCCAGAAGGCGTCGAGAAAGCGCCGCTGGTCGGCGCAGAGGCCGTCCCAGCCGGTCAGGCGGGCCGCCGCCAGCGCCGCCGCCACCTGGTCGTGCAGCGCGGCCCGCGAGCGCCGGCGCGACCAGCCGTAGGAGAAGAGCTTGACCACCCGCAGCGTCTGGCCGGGCGACAGGCGGGTGGCGACGGACAGGCGGCTGACGTCGTCGCCGCCCCGCCCCTCGGTCAGCGTCTCGTCGGGGCCCTCGATCTCGTGCCACATGCCGGCCGCCAGCCGCAGCCCGCTCTCCCTGGTGCGGTGCACCATGATGCCCAGGCCGTCGTCGCCGGTGACGTTCTCCTCCTCGATGAGGGGGGAGCGCAGCGGCGCGGCGGCCCGCGGGTCGCTGGAGGCGGGCGTGCGGGTCTCGTTGGCGATCAGCTCCGACTGGACGACGACGCGGATCGGGCGGTCCACGGCCTGGACCTCGTAGTTGATCGCGGCGATCGCGCGATGGGTGAACGACACCAGCCGGGTCGAGGTGATGCGTACCTGGGCGCCGGTCGGAGAGCTCCAGTGCGCGGTGCGGGTGAGCGTGCCGGCCCGCAGGTCCAGCACCCGCTCGTGCTGGTGCAGGGTGCCGTAGCGCAGGTCGAACGGCTCGTCGCCGACCAGCAGCCTGATCACCTTGCCGTTGGTGACGTTGACCACCGTCTGGCCGGACTCGGGGTAGCCGTAGCCCGCCTCCGCGTACGGCAGCGGGCGCAGCTCGTAGCAGCCGTTGAGGTAGGTGCCCGGCTCGGCGTGCGGCTCGCCCTCGTCCAGGTTGCCGCGCAGCCCGATGTGCCCGTTGGACAGCGCGAACAGCGACTCGGTCTGCGCCAGCACGTCGAGGTCGAGACGGTGCTCGCGCAGGGCCCACGGCTCGATCGTGAACGCCGGGTGCCGGATCATCGCGTGTCCTCCAGCAGCTCTGCCAGGTCGGTGACCACGATGTCCGCGCCGTTCCCGCGCAGCTCGTCCGCCTGCCCCACGCGATCGACACCCACGACGAAGCCGAACCTGCCCGCCCGGCCCGCCGCCACCCCCGCCAGCGCGTCCTCGAACACCGCCGCCTGCCCCGGCTGCAGTTTCAGCGCCTCGGCCGCCGCCAGGTACATGTCGGGGGCCGGTTTGCCCGCCAGCCGCCGCTCCTGCGCCACGACGCCGTCGACCCTGGCCTCGAACCGCCCGGCGATGCCCGCCGCGTCCAGCACCTGCGCGGTGTTCGCGCTGGACGACACCACCGCCGTGCGCAGCCCCGACCGCCGCACCTCGTCCACGTAGCGGACCGAGCCGGGGAACACCTGTACGCCGTCCCGCTCGATGACGGCCTGGACGAGCTGGTTCTTGCGGTTGCTCAGCCCCTGCACGGTCATCGCGTCGGGCGGGTCGTCCGGCGTCCCCTCGGGCAGCTCGATGCCGCGCGATCGCAGGAAGCCGCGCGCGCCGTCCGCGCGCTTCTTGCCGTCCACGTAGCGGTCGTAGTCGGCGGCGGCGTCGAACGGCACGAACGGCGTCCCCGTCCGGCCGGCCCACTTGTGCAGGAACTCGTCGAACATCGACTTCCAGGCGGCGGCATGGACGGTGGCGGTGCGTGTCAGCACACCGTCCATGTCGAACAGGCATCCGCGAATGCCCTCAGGCAACCCCAGCATGCATCCTCCACTCGCGCCCCTACCCTCCCGACCTGCGAATATCCGGGACCACGCCGGCGGCACGCGCCGACCGCCGGCCCGTGCTCCTTGGGCTGGTCCCCTTCGCCGGTCAGGTGCTGCCGGGCGGCGACCTGCTGGTCGGGCACTGGGACGACGGGTGGGTGCTGCTCAACCCGCGCGTCAGGACCGCCGAGGGGGAGTGGGAGGCGTGGTTCCACGCGCCCTGGC
This sequence comes from Nonomuraea sp. NPDC004580, assembly GCF_040609855.1. NCBI lineage: Bacteria > Bacillati > Actinomycetota > Actinomycetes > Streptosporangiales > Streptosporangiaceae > Nonomuraea > Nonomuraea sp. NPDC004580. The sequence goes on from NZ_JBEXLH010000004.1 coordinate 28,108, forward strand.
TACCCGGCGCGCACCGCTACCGGACGTTCCTCGACCTCATGGAGCGCGAGCACGGCGAGTCAGGGGGGCGGCACGGCCTGACCGACTTGCCATATCGTTTTTCGATGCTATCGTTTCTCAATAGCATCGAAAAACGATATGGAACGGAGTTCAGCTGATGGCTGCACTGCCCAGCACCCTCGGTCGAGCGGTCCGGCGGCCCGCGGTCTTCGCGGGTCTCGTCGCGGTGACCGGGGTCGTCACCGGAATGGTGCTCTACTCCAGGGCCGGTCTCTTCGGCCTGACCTACCCGCACGTGGTGGCCCAGTCGCCCGGCCGCTACGGCATCGGCCTGGACGAGCCGGCGTTCACCGCGGGGGTCCTGCCCGGTGTCAAGGCCCTGGCGGGCGATCTCCAGTTCGTGGACGGCACGCCCGACGCCGGCCAGTACGTCCTCCAGGCCCTGACCACCTTCCCCGGCTTCGTCGTGGCGGCCGTCGCGTTCTTCCTGCTCTGGCGGCTGCTGTGGCGGGCGCGCGAAGGCGCCTACCTGCCGCAGGTCGCCCGCCAGGTGCGGGTCCTCGGCTGGTGGCTGCTAACCGGCGGCCTGCTGGCCCCGCAGATCGAGCACGTCGCGATGATGGCGCTGCTCGACACGATGGCCGCGAACGAGTCCACCTATGTCAGCCAGGAGATCCCCGTGATCGTGCCGCTCGTCGGGGCCGGGCTGCTGGCGCTGGCGAGCGTCCTGCGCACGGGCGTGCGCATGCGGGACGACCTTGAAGGCACCGTCTGATGCCGGCCGAGACGGACGCCCACGCCATCACCGTCCACCTCGACCGGCTCCTGGAAGAGCGCGGCATGACGCTCACCGAGCTCGCCGACCGGGTGGGGGTGACCGTGGCCAACCTGTCCATCCTGAAGAACGGCCGGGCCAAGGCCATCAGGTTCACCACCCTGACCAGGCTCTGCGAGGTCCTCGGCTGCCAGCCGGGCGACCTGCTGAGCCACCGCCGGGCGGAGTGACCGCCGCACCGCGTGGAAGACCCTTTTCCGGACGGTGCCCGTTGCGCGAGGATGCCGGGGTGACGTCCATCAAGGCGTGGCCCAGGATGATCCTGCTGTGCGGGCTGCCCGGGTCGGGGAAGACGACGCTGGCCAGACGGCTGGCGCGGGAGGTGCCCGCCGTGCGCCTGTGCCCGGACGAGTGGCTGGAGGACCTGGGCATCGACCTGTTCGACGAGCCCACCCGCGCCCGCCTTGAGCGGCGCTTCACCGGGCACGCCCAGGAGCTGTTGCGGCTCGGCCAGAGCGTGGTCATGGAGTCCGGCTTCTGGACGCGGGGAGAGCGGGACGCGATGCGCGCGGCCGGGCGCGACGCCGGTGCACTCGTGGAGCTGCGTTACCTCTCCGCGCCGTTCGATGAGCTGTGCCGCCGCGTCGAGGCCCGCAACGGCCGGCCGGGGGTGGCCGTGATCAGCCGGGCACGGATGGAGAGGTACGTGACGCTCTTCGAGGCCCCTGACGACGCCGAGCTCGCGCTCTACGACCTGCCGCTCGCCGGCTCACCTGCTCGCGAGAGCCTTGCCGGCGCTGATGATGCCGCTCAGCGCTGAGCGTACGTCGTTCAGCTCGGCGATCTGGGTCTCGATACGGCGGCGTTCGTGCTCGAAGGCGGCGATGAGATCCTCGCAGCCCGGAGCGAGGAACTCGCCGTCGTCGACCATGCAGGGCAGGATCTCGCGGACCATGTCGCTGTTGAGCCCCGCCGCCAGCAGGATCCTGATGCGCCGCACCGTCTCGACGTGCTCCTCGGTGTAGACGCGATATCCGGCTGACGTACGCCCTGGGACCAGCAGCCCCTTCTCCTCGTAGTAGCGCAACGCGCGGGCGCTCACCCCCGTACGCCGCGCCAGTGCACCGATCCGCACCTGCCGTCGCCCTCCCGGCTTGACCTTCACGCCGACGTGAACCTTTAGCGTAACGGCGTCCTTCGGCGTCACCCTATGACGGAGAGATCATGACGATGCAGCATGCCCCGGTGTCCGTGCTGGGAATGGGCCCCATGGGACGGGCCATCGCCGCGGCCTTCCTCGCCGCCGGCCACCCGACCACGGTGTGGAACAGGACCCCCGGCAAGGCCGGCGACCTCATCGCCCGCGGCGCGGTCGAGGCCGGCAGCCCGTCGGCCGCACTCGAGGCAGCCGAACTGGCCGTCGTGTGCGTCATCGACGCGGACGCGGTGGAGGCCATCGTGGACGGCGCGGTGGCCGAGCCGGGCCGGTTGCCCACGTCCACGCTGGTGAACCTCACCTCGGACGGCCCAGGACGCGCCCGTGAGCTGGCCGCCAAGGCGGGCGAACTGGGCGTGCCCTACCTCGACGGCTCGATCATGACCCCGGCGGCGGCCATCGGCACCGGCGCGACCCGCGTCCTCTACAGCGGCCCCGCCGAACTGTTCGACCGCCACCGTCCTGCGCTGGCGGCGCTCGGCGGCACGGCCGTGCACCTCGGAGACGACCCCGGCAGGGCGGCGAGTTTCGACGTGGCGCTGCTCAACCTGTTCTGGACCTCGATCGCCGGTCTCATGCACTCCTTCGCGCTCGCGGCGCGGCAGAACGTGCCGGCCACGGCGCTCGCGCCGCACGCCCAGCAGATGGCGGGCCTGGTCGCCGACCTGGTGCCCGGCCTCGCCGCCGACGTCGACGCGGGACGCTTCTCAGGCGCGGACTCGGCCGCGCTGACCTCCGTCGCCGCGAGCCTCGGCCACATCGTCCACGTCCTGGAGGAGACTGGCGTCCCCGCGGACGTCACCCGGGCCGCCAAGGACACCGTGGACGCCGCCGTGGCAGCCGGCCACGGCGGCGACTCGGCGGCTCGCCTCGCCGACTTCCTCGGCCGTTAGCGCGTCTGCGTCCAGGCCTCGACGACGTGGCAGCCCTGCGGGCCGCCGGAGACGATGGACGTCGGCCCTTCCTTGTTGGCTTCGTGTCGTCGCGGTGTGCCCATCTTCCGGATTCCGGCGATCTCGTCCCGGGGCACGGGAAGGGCATCTCCAGGGCATTTGTCAGGGCTTGCTGCGGCGGGGGAGGAGCAGAGGGGTCGCCGGCAGGAGGGCGCCGGCGCCGGGACCGGCGAAGGCGAGCCCGTACTGCTGATCACGCGATGTCCGCGAAGAAGACCGCGCTCGACAGGTAGAAGAACACGAACAGGGCCAGGTGAAGCCCCGACTCCCTGGCGAGCCGGTGCCGCAGCGGCACGGCGAGGGTCTCGCCGCTCGCCTGGCTGTGCTGCTCCGGCAGCCATCGTCGGATCCCCTCGGGGTCGGGGGTGAACCAGACCATGGCCATGACAACGTTGGCCAGCGTACCCAGCAGGACGAGGCTGAGCTGGTCGTCGAAGGACAGCAGGAAACGCAGCTGGGTGACGAACAGCACGGCCATGACGATGGTCAGGCGCCGCTGGAAACGCGCGTACGTGGTGCGGGACGAGGCGAGCTCGACGGCCAGCCAGTACAGGTAGAGGCAGCCCGGTACGCAGATCCAGGACATCAGCTCGCCCAGCGCCGGGATGACGCGGCTCAGGACCGGGTCAAGCCCGGAGCCGCTGTACACCCGGCCCTGTCCGAACAACGTGAGGGCCAGCAGCCACGTCGCGCACAGTTTCATGGTGAGGCTCTTGTAGCGCACCGGTCCGGGAAGGACCGTTCTGGTCAACGCCTCGGGCAGCGCCGGGAGGAGCCGGCCCGAGCCTTGCGCGAGCAGGGCGAGCCTGTTGGAGGAACGGCTCCGATAGTCGAACCACTGGTAACGATGAAGACGTTCCAGGGTCCCGGCGGGCTGGATGTCGGTGCAGATCACGTAGATGAGGTGGGCGTTCTCGCGTTCGAGTGCTTCCAGCCAGGCGAGTTCGGTGTGATTGCTCAGCAGGACGATGTCGCCGCCGGTGTGCAGGTGCCCGGGCAGGGCGTCCGCCATTTCCGCCGCGATGTGGCCGTCGGCGGGATGGTGCAGCAGGCGCGGCGTGCGGTCGGCGCGAACGGGACTGGTCTTGTCATGAGCGCCCGGAAACCTGTTGTGCCGCGCACGCGCCTTCTCTGACGCGTTTCCCGTCGGGAGCCGGCGATACCAGGAGCCGGAGTTCCGCGCCGTCAGGAACGCGATCACGCCGAGCGCGAGAAGCGCCAGAGCCGGCCAGCGCCATTGCGCGCTCGTGGCCGCCAGGAACAGCGCCGCGTCGCCGACGGAGAGAAACGGGGAGCCGTAGTCGTAAGTGGACGACGAGTCGTAAGGAATGTGCCGGCCGAGGAGCATGTCGTCCAGATCTCGCCAGGCCGAGGAGTGCAGGTTGGCGGGTGCCGTCATCCAGCCGTCGCTGATGCTGGTGACGATGTGGTCGGTCGAATGCTGAAGGAAGCTGGTGTTCAGGTAGAGCCAGCCTGAGCCGAGCAGCGTCAAGGGGAGCAGGGAAGGGGCGAACCGCCGTCGGCGCAGGACCGCCGTCAGCAGGAACGCCGTCAACGTGGTGAGCAGCAACGTGCCCGCGGCGATGCCGAGAAACGCGAAGACCTTGCTGGGCAAGCCATGAAAGCTGAACCCCAGCAGATGGGTCGTGAAGCCCGCGGAGCTGTTGTCCGGGATGTTCTTCGGGTGCGGAGTGGTGATCGCCACCAATGTCCGCGCATTGAGGACGTCGAAGAATACGCTCGCCGCGAGTATCAGGAGCAGAGCGGTCGTCACCAGCAGGACGCCGGGCGGCAGGATCAGTGGGGTCGCGGTCCTGTCGCGGTGGCGCTGCGGCCGGACGAGCAGGTGCGCCAGCACTCTCGCCTTCGATGCGAACCGGCTGCGCATGTCGATGATCGCCAGGGCATCGCGGCTCAGCTCGGGTGGCAGGCCGACGCTCTCGAAGAGCACGACATAGACCGGTTTTCCCTGGCCGAGTGCCGTACGCCACTCATAGTCCACGCTTGGCGAGGCGAGAGCGTCACGTGACGCCACCAGCACCAGGGAGGTGCATGCCGACAGGCCCTGGTCCACGCTTTCTTTCCAGTCGGCTCCCGCGTGAATCCGCCGCGTGTCGAACCACACGGACAATGCCTGACTTTCCAGCCGGAGCATCAAGGATTCGGCGAAATAATATTGCCGGCGCGAATAGCTGAGAAAGGTGTCGGCCGTTCGGCTTTCCGGTTCGGCCGGTTCGAGATCACGCTCGGGTGATACGCGGCTCGCCTCGACACTCCGGAGAGCCGGCCGCAGCCGGGCGCACATCAGCGTCACCACGCCGATGGCGGCCAAGTACACATACCCGTCGTCCGACGATGTGCTCGTCCACCCGGCGATGAGCACCCGGAAGACCTCGGCGATCAGCGCGATCACGAATCCCGCACCGCGCCGGAAGAGAAGGAGGAGAATGCCTGCCGTCTCAGCGGCCGTCACCATTCCCAGGGTGAGATTCCGGGTCCACTCGCGACCGTGCTCGATGTCCACTTCGAATCCGGTGACCGTGCTGTACAGCACCCAACTGGCCTGCCCGAGTGCGATGATCAGCAAGATGGCAGGCAGCGCGCCGGTACGTCGGTGCATGGGGCCACACTTTAGTGGCCGGATATTCGTCCCGTTCGCGATTCCCTTTCGGCGGCCTCCTGAGAGCAGGAGGGGCGGGAATCACTCACGGAGCGGAGCGGGGCGGCGGGGGAGGAGGAGCGGGGTCGCCAGCAGGAGGACGCCGGCCACGGCGATGGCGGGGCGGGGGCCGAGCAGGGCGCCCAGCGCGCCCCAGGCGGCCGTCAGCAGCGCGGTCGTGACCCTGGTCGTCACCGACCAGGCGGACAGCGTACGGGCGATGCGGTCGGACGTGGTGCGGGCGAGCCGGTGCGTGGCGACGAGGGGATTGAAGACGGCGCAGCAGAAGATCAGCCCGAGCTGGACGCCCATCACCAGCAGCAGCCCGCCGGTGCCGGGCCCGACGAAGGTCAGACCCAGGGGCCAGAGCGCGCGCAGCGTCCCGGCCGCGACCATGACCCGGTGCGACCCGTACCGGGCGGCGAGCGGCCTGGCCAGCCGCGCCCCCAGCAGCCCGCCGATCGCGGCCGCGGCGAAGGCGAGCCCGTACTGCCAGGACGTGAACCCGAGCGGGCCCAGCATCAGGACGGCGAGCAGCGCGTCCATCGCCATCAGCAGGCCGTTGAACAGGGCGGTGTTGAGGAAGAGCGGGCGCAGCGCCGGGTCGGCGAGGATGAACCGCCACCCCTCCAGCAGGTCACGGGCTCGCGGCCGCGCGCCCGGCCGGGGCTCGGGGCGCGGCTCGCCGCCGCCGGTCGCGCGCAGGAACAGGGCCGAGAGGAGATGACTGACCGCGTCGGCCACCACCGTCGCCACCGGCCCGAGCAGGGCGATCGCGGCGCCGCCCAGGGGCGGGCCGGCGATCGTGGTCGTCCAGGTCGTCGACTCCAGGCGGGCGTTGGCGGCCAGCAGGTGCTCGGCCGGGATCAGGGCCTTCAGGTACGCCCCTGAGGCCGCGCGGAAGGTGAGGTCGGCCGCCGCGACGACGACCGAGACCAGCAGGAGCTGGACGAAGGAGAGCACGCCCAGCGCGTACGCGGCCGGGATCGTCAGCAGGGCCGCGAACCGTACCAGGTCGGTCCCGACCAGCACCGGCCGCTTGCGGCGGAACTCCACCCACGGCCCCAGCGGCACCGCCAGCGCCGCGCCCGCCAGCGCGCCCACCGAGGACAGCGCCGCGACCTGCGCCGGTCCCGCGTGCAGCACCTGGATCGCGATCAGCGGGAACGCGCCGAAGGCGAGCCACGTGCCGAGCGCGCTGGTGCCGTACGCGGCCCAGAACCACCTGAACTCCCGCATGACGCTCCTTGCTCGATGGACGATCGCCAGCAGCGAAGCACGTGCGGGGCAGGAAGATCAAACAACTGCGGGTACAACGATCGGTTGTACAGTGCCGGGCATGGACCTCGACGCCGTACGCACCTTCGTCACCGCCGCCGACGCGGGCCGGTTCCAGGAGGCCGCCGCCGAGCTGAGGGTCACCCAGCAGGCCGTATCCAAGCGGATCGCCGCCCTGGAACGCGCCCTCGGCGTACGGCTGTTCACCCGCGCACCGCGCGGCGCCGAGCTCACCATCGACGGTCAGGCGTTCCTGCCGCACGCCCGCGAGTTGTTGCGGGCCGCCGAGCGAGCGGTCGCGTCCGTGCGCACCGGCCGCCGCCCGCTGCGCGTCGACATGCTCGCCTCACGCAGCGCGGCGTCGGGCGTGATGCGGGCGTTCCATCGCGCGTACCCGGAGATCGAGCTGGACGTGGTGATGCTGTTCGGCATCGACGACGCCATCGCCGCCATCAGGTCGGGCGCCATCGACGCGTCGTTCCGCGCCGTCACGATGCCGAGCCGGCCCCTGCCGGACGACGTCGCGGCGGAACGCGTCCTCGACGAGCCGCTGCAACTGCTCACCGGCCCCGCCCACGCGCTGGCCGGCGCGAAGTCGGTCACGGTCGCCCGGCTCGCCGGGCACCGGATCTGGATGCCGGGCATCGTCCCCGGCACCGAGTGGGCCACCTTCTACGACGACCTCGTCGCGGAGTTCGGCCTGACCATCGAGGTGACCGGGCCCAACTTCGGCTCGGACGCGCTCCTCGACACCATCGCCGACACCCCGGCCCTGGCCACGTTCATGGGGGAGCGCACCCGCCTGGTCTGGCCCGAGGGCCACGGCCTGCGCCGCATCCCCGTCACCGGCCCCACCCCCGTCTACCCGCACGCGCTGCTGTGGCGCCGCGACGACCCGCTCCCCGCGCTCGCCACCCTCCGCGCCTACCTCGCCACCACGGCGGCCTGGCAGGACCCGGCCGGAACCTGGACGCCGAGCTGGGCGATCCCGCGCTGACCCCCTCAAGGCGCGCCGAGCACGTCCGGGGTGACCAGGGCGGGCGGCGGCGGCGAAGTAGTCGTCGGCGCCGGCGTCCCGCTGATCGGCTCGGCGCAGGACCTCCTCCTGCTGACCTACGGCCGCAAGCTGCCGCCGGGGCACCTGCGCGGCGAGGTGAGCGACCGCTACGTGGCCGCCTGAGCCTCGGAGGTCAGGAGCAGAGCCGGCGGGCCACGCGCAGGTCGGTGACGAGGATGTTGACCCAGCCGCCTTCGAGCGCCGCCCTGATCGCGGGAAGTTTCCGCAGGCCGCCCGCGACGGCGACGCGCCGCCCGACGGCGCCGAAGGAGGCGGTGTCGATGCCGATGACGCGCCGGTCGAGATCGGAGGCGACGGGCTTGCCGGTGGCGTCGAAGAAGTGCAGGCAGACCTCGCCGACCCCGCCGGCGGCGCGGAGCTCGTCCCGGTCGGCGTCCCTGACGGGCGCGGAGGCCGGCTCGCCGATGCCGACGAGGGCGACGGTCACCTCACGCCACTGCGCCTGCACCTCGGTCAGGTCGGGGTCCTGGAGCAGCGCCTCGCGCGTCGCGGGGGTGGCGACCAGGCCGGGCAGCGGCACGAAGACGGGATGGGCGTTGGTGAGGTCGGCCAGGCGGGCGATGAGCCGGGTGGCGCGCACCTGGTCGGCGGCGCTGCCGAGGCCGCCCACGAGCTGGATCACCCGGTCGGCGACCTGGACGTTCTTCTGCGGCAGCCGCTGCACCACCGCCTGCAGCGTCTGGCTCCACGCGGCGAGGCCGATCACGTCGCCGCCGGTGAAGGTGACGTCGAGGTAGGCGGCCGCCGCCGTCGCGAGCGAGGGGACGACGTCGTCCTGGTAGTCCTCGACGTCGACCACCACGGCGTCGCGCAGCGCGTAGCGGCGCTGCAGCTCCTCCTCCAGCTCGGTGTGCACGCCCTCGGGGAGCGTGACCACCGTACGGACCAGGCCCCGCGTGACCGCCTCCTTCAGCAGGCGGGACACGCGCGGCTGGGAGAGATGGAGCGCGGCGGCGATCTCCGGCTGGCGGATGCCCTGTTCGTGGTACATCCGGGCGACGCGGGCAAGGAGCCGCAGATGATCCTTGGAGACGTCGCCCACTCCATCCGAGTCCCGGACCACCGTACCCGCCCTTCACGCCGCCGATCGTCGCTCCAAGTTTAGGGGCGGGCGGGCGTGTGGGCGTGACGCCTCCTTCCTGGCGGAGACCCCGGCGCTGGTGGCGCCGAGCGCGGCGACGGCCATGACGATGACTCAGCGGGCCGGGACGCGCCGGCGGGTCCTGGTCAGATGGCGCTCCTCTCCTGCGCGGGACGGGCTCTGCGGACGGCCTCGTGCCAGGCGTGCTTCCTGGCGCGGCGCTCCGCCTCGCCGAGCCCCGGCTCGTAGGTGTCGGCGGGCCTGGGCCGGCGTTCGAGCTCGCCGAGGGTCCACAGCCCGGCCGTCAGCCCGGCGGCGTCGGCCGCGCCGAGCGCGGACAGGTCGTGCTCGCCCGAGCGGGCGACGAGGCGTCCGCTCAGGTCGGCCTGGAGCCGCATCAGCCGGTCGCTGTGGGTGAGCCCGCCGTCCGTCATGAGCACGCGGACCTGCCCGACGGCCTGCTCGATCGCGGCCAGGACGTCCTCGATCTGGAAGGCGACCGCCTCCAGGGCGGCGGTGGCGAGCTGGGGGCGGCGGGTGCCCAGGGAGAAGCCGGTGATGACGGGGGTGGCGGCGGGGTCCCACCAGGGGGCGCCGAGCCCGCCGAAGGCGGGGACGAAGTGCACGCCGTCGGTGGGCTCTGCCTCCTTGAGCAGCTCAGGGACGGGGACGCCGAACAGGTCGGCGAGCCAGTTCACCATCCGGCCGGTGGCGCGGATGTTGCCCTCGACGCACAACGCGGGGCCGTCGCCGAGGTCCCAGGCGATGCTGCGGCACAGGCCCCGCGCCTCGCCGACCTCGCCGATCTCGCCGGCCTGGCCGGCCTGGCCGGCCTGGCCGATGGCCATCACCGACGAGCCGGTGCCGTACGTCGCCTTGACCACGCCCGGCCGCCACCCGGCGTGGGCGAACATCGCGGCGTGCGAGTCGCCCATGACCGCCAGCACCGGCACCCCGTCCGGCAGCGGCGCCAGCCCGCGGGCGGCGGGGAAGGCGGCACACGAGGGCACCACCCGCGGCAGCACCTCGCGCGGCACGCCGAACAGCTCGAGCAGCCGGTCGTCCCAGTCGCCGGTGGCGACGTCGAGCAGCTGGGTGCGCGAGGCGTTGCCGGCCTCGATGAGGTGCTCGCCGCCGAAGCGGCTGAGCAGCCACGAGTCGACCGTGCCCAGGCACAGCTCGCCCGCCCGCCGCCGGTCGGGGTCGTAGGTGTCGAGCAGCCAGCGGGCCTTGAGCGCGGAGAACATGGGATCGAGCGGCAGGCCGCTCACCGAGCGGACCAGCTCGGCGGCGCCGGCCAGCTCGTGGCAGCGGCCGGCGGTGCGCTGGTCCTGCCAGCTCAGCAGCGGCCCGACGGGCTCGCCGGTGCGGCGCTCCCACAGCACCAGCGACTCGCGCTGATTGCTGATCCCGATGCCCGTGACACGTCCCGCGCAGGCGGGCGTGACGCACTCGGCGACCGCCCGCCGCACGCTTTCCCACAGCTCGGCCGGGTCCTGCTCCACCCAGCCGGGACGCGGCTGCGACTCGGACAGGGGAGCGACCGCGCGGGAGACGACCCGGCCGCGCGCGTCGACCAGGAGCGCCTTGGTGGAGCTTGTGCCCTGGTCGACGGCCAGGATGAGCGGGTCAGCCATGGCGCAGCAGGCTCCGTGCGGCATCGGCGATGCCCTCAGGGGACATGCCGTAGCGGTCGAGCAGGTACTCCGCAGAGCCGGTCGGCGCGAACTCGGGGATGCCGAGGATCGTGACCCGGGCCGGATGGTGCTGGACGACGGTCTCGGCGACGGCGCCTCCGAGGCCGCCGGCGATGGTCGACTCCTCGATCGTCACGATGCCGGCGGTCTCCCGCGCGGCGGCCACGACCGCGTCCGTGTCGAGGGGCTTGACCGTCGGCATCGACAGCACCCGGGCCGAGACGCCCTCGGCCTCGAGCCGTTCCGCGGCGACCAGCGCCCGCCACAGCACGGTGCCGTTGGCGATCAGCGTGACGTCGCCGCCGTCGCGCAGGGTCACCGCCCGGCCGGGGACGAAGGCGTAGTCGGTGGGGTTGACCTGGGGCACGCTCATCCGGCTGACCCGGACGAACACCGGCCCTTCGACGGCGGCGGCCCAGCGCAGCGTGGCGCTGGTCTCGACCGGGTCGGCCGGGACGATGACGGTCAGGTTGGCGATGGCCCGCAGCCAGGCGATGTCCTCGATGGAGTGGTGCGTCGGTCCCAGCTCGCCGTAGGCGACGCCGGGGCTCATGCCGCACAGCTTGACGTTGTGGTTGGAGTAGGCGACGTCGGCCTTGATCTGCTCCAGCGCGCGGGCGGTGAGGAAGCAGGAGGCGGCCGAGACGAACGGGATGCGCCCGCCGTTGGCCAGCCCGGCGGCCACGCCGACCATGTCCTGCTCGGCGATCCCGACGTTGATCAGCCGGTCCGGGAAGGACCGGCGAAAGCCGGCCAGCTTGCTGGAGCCGACCGAGTCGTTGACCACGCCGACGATCCGCTGGTCGGCGCCGGCCAGCTCGGACAGGGTCGCGACGTAGGCGTCCCTGCAGTCGAAGCGGGGCAGGTCGGCGACCGAGGTACGCGGCATCAATGCTCCTTCTCCAGCTCGCTCAGCGCCTGCCGGTAGTGCGCCTCGTCCGGCACCTTGTGGTGCCAGGCGACGTTGCCGCTCATGAACGAGATCGGATGTCCCTTGTTGGTGTGGGCGATCACGAACGTGGGCCTGCCCGGCCGGTACGGCACCGACGACAGCACGTCCAGCAGCTCGCCGTGGTCGTGCCCGTTGACCTCGACCACGGCCAGGCCGAACGCCGCCGCCTTGTCCGCGAGCGGGTCGAGGTCGTTGGTCTCCTTGACGGTGGCGCCCTGCTGGAGCCGGTTGCGGTCGACGATCACGGTGAGGCGTTCGAGCTGGTGCTGGGAGGCGGCCATCATCGCCTCCCAGTTGCTGCCCTCCTGCAGCTCGCCGTCGCCGACCAGCACGTACGTGCGGCGCAGCGACACGTCCAGCTTGGCCGACAGCGCGTGCCCGACGGCCACCGGCAGGCCGTGCCCGAGCGGCCCCGTGCTGGCCTCGACCGCGGGGACCTTCGTGCGGTTGGGATGCCCGTTCAGCGCCGACAGCGGCTGCAGGAACGTCGCCAGCTCGGCCGCCGGCAGGAAGCCGAACGCCGCCAGGGTGGTGTAGAGCGCGCCCGCCACGTGCCCCTTGCTGAGGATGAAGCGGTCGCGCTCGGGGTCGGTGACCCGTTCCGGGCTGATGTCCAGCACCGCCCCGTACAGGGTGGTCAGGATGTCGATGGCGGAGAAGTCGCCGCCGATGTGCCCCGCTCCCGCGTGGTGGATGAGCTTGAGGTCCTGGATCCTGATCTGCCTGGCCGCCTCGGCGAGATGCGCGATCTGCTCCGCGCGGCCGGCGTGCCGGGCCACCCTGCCGAACACCGGCAGCGTGACGTGGCTGTGCACGACCTCGGCGAGGTCGGTCATGCCTCCTCCAGGCCCGCCATCGAGGTCAGCAGCGCGTTCTGGACGAGCCGCTGGGCGGCCAGCGCGTCGTGCGCGGCCTGTGCCTGGGCGAGCGCCTCGTCGTCCAGGACGCCGAGCGCGCGGTCGATCGCCTTCAGGAAGCGGATGGCCTGTTCGGCGGCCTGGACGCTGTCCTCGCGGAAGGGGAACTGGTCGAGCTGCCAGACGCCGTCCCAGTTGTTCCTGCGCAGCGTGTGGAAGAACTCGAACGTCTCCACCAGGTGCACCGAGCCGACGACCATGTCGTCGTCCCAGCCGCGCATGTTGTCGTTGACGTCGATGGCGAACAGCCGGCCGTGGTCGATGGCGAGCTGGGCGGCGTCGGCCGGGGTCTCCTGCCCGTAGAGCGAGTGGCCGAAGTCGAGCAGGATGCCCAGGTTGGGCAGGCCGATGCGCTCGATGCCGAGCAGCGTGCGGGCCACGCTCGGGAAGATGATCTTCACGCGGGGCTCGCGCGGCTTGTACTCGATCACATAGTTGATCTCGGGGTGCGCGGAGCACAGCTCGGTCAGGCCGTCGAGGGCGAGCTGCCAGACGTCGTGGTAGTTCACCTGGAACGGGTAGTCCCAGCCGTCCTGGCCCGGCCACAGCTTCACGTACGAGCAGCCCAGCTCCAGAGCCACCTCGGTGGCGTCGTGCATCAACGCGATGGCCTTCTTGCGCACGGCCGGGTCGGGGTTGGTGAACGAGCCCTTGACGAAGTCGCGCGTATAGATCTCAGGGGTGATCGCGATCGCGCTCAAATCGTTCCTGGCCAGGGCCGCCTTGACGTCGTCCGAAGTGCCGTCGAACCCGACGAACGGCCAGTTCAGGTCCACCACCGACAGCTCGCCCACGGCTCCCGCCCGGTCGATCTGCTCCAGCAGCCCGACCGGCGGCCCGTAGCCGTCGGTGGCGTAACGGTCCTTGTAGGTGGCGAAGTGCCAGATACCTGCGCCGAAGGTCGGCATGGTCATCACTCCCTTATCCCTTGGTGGCGCCGGCGGCGAGCCCGGCGACGATCCACCGCTGCAGCAGCGTGTACGCGATGAGGATGGGCACGACTTCGAATCTCCTCTGCTAGGCGGTCCTAGGGGTGCACTCCGCCGAAGGCTCGGATCTTGGCGAACATGTCCGCCGGCAGGAAGCGCACGTCGACCTCCTCGCAGACCCTGATCGGGTGGTTCGATCCGGGCAGGTAGGAGCCGTCGGCGCCGAAGCGGGGCGCGGGCCGTACGCGCGGGTTGCCGCTCTGCGGGAAGAGCGTCAGCGCGATCGCCGGCGAGTCGCCCAGGGAACGGGGCTCGATCGGCCCGGGATGGTAGGTGGCGTTCCACTCGCGGAGCTGGTCGATCAGGTAGCGGCCCAGCGGGCCGGCGTCGCCGATCTTCTCCTTCAGCTCGGCGTAGCTCACCGAGACCTTGGTGTAGACGTCGCGGGGCACCTGCCACAGTGTGATGCCGGAGCCGAACACCACGTTGGCGGCGTGGACGTCGCTGGAGAGGTTGAACTCGACCTTGGCGCCCTCGTCGTAGCCGCGGTATCCGGACCCGCCGATCCAGATCACGACCACGGGGCGGCCGACGAGCCCGGGGGTCGAGCAGGAGGTCGATCTCCTCTCGCGACTCCTCCATGCTGCGCCGCGAGCCCCGGGTGCCGAAGTGGGCGGGAATCAGCCCTCGGACGCCGAAGGTGGGGGACAGGAGGCCGTGCACGATGGCGAGCTGGTCGTCGGCCTCGTTCTTGGCGTCCGTGTCGATGATGACTCTGCGCTGGCGCATCCAGTCTCCGGTCTGGCATATTTATTCAGCAATGCATAATCTATCGTGCTCGTAGATTGGCTGATCCGCGCGATGCGTGTCAATAACGTTGAGCAACCTTCGGCGGCGCGAACTGCTTCTCCTGACCCTTGAGCAGGAGCTGGAGACCCCGCTACGGGCTGCGCGAGGCGGTCGTCGTCGACGTCGAGGGCGACGAGTCGGAGCGCCCACGCGGTCGGCGACGTCTGCCAGCGCTTCTTCGAGGTGTACACGGTAAACCTGCATGGTTTACCGTGTACACCATGACGACTGCAGCAGAGCGGATCGCCGACGCCGCGCGCGGCATCCTCGTCGGCGAAGGCGCCGAGGCCGTGACCATGCGGCGGGTGGCCGGGCTGGCCGGGGTGTCTCCCATGGCGGCCTACAAGCACTTCCCGAGCCGGCAGGCGCTGCTCGACAAGGTGGCCGAGCGGGCCTTCCGCGAGCTGGCCGAGGGCTGGGGGAGCCGGGCGCCGGGCGGGTCCTGGGAGGAGCGGGCGTTCGGGCTGCTGGACGACTTCCTCGACTTCGCCCTGGGCCAGCCCCATCTGTACACGTTCCTCATGACCGACCGCCGCGAGCGGGCCAGGCGCTTCCCCGAGGACTTCCGCGGTGACGTCCCGCCGTTCGGGCTGCTCGTCGCGCTGGTCGAGGAGGGCATGCGGGAGAAGGTGCTGCGCGAGGACGACCCGCTGGAGGTGACGCTGACGCTGACGGCCTCCGTCCAGGGGCTCGTGCAGCTCTATCTCGGCGGCCGGATCGGCCTGGCGGAGGACGGCTTCCGCGAGCTGTGCCGGCGTGCGGTGCGCAGGATCTTCGATGGCGTCCGTTAAGTGGTGGGCGGCGGCGGCCGTCCTGGTGCTCGTGGTCGTGGCAGCGGGGGCCGGAGCCTGGTACGGCAGCGACCAGTCGATCAAGGTCGTGCGCCACGGCACCGGCAACGCCCAGGTGCTCGCCGTCCAGGGCGACACCGTGACGCTCGCGCGGACATCGAAGACGGCCGCGCCCGGCACGTACTGGCTGGAGTGGAGCGGCGCGCACTCCATGCTCGGCGACGTCGTGTCCGAGACGCCGGACCGCGTCACCCGCGAGGTGCTGCGCGGCCCCGTCCCCTCGGCCGGCACCCCTGGCCACTTCGGCAACGTGCCGCCGGGCGATCCGAAGGTCGCCTGGGGGATCGACTACACCGAGATCATGGTGCCCACCGAGCTGGGACCGGCGCCCGCCTGGTACGTGCCGGGCGACGGCACCACGTGGGTCGTCGCCGTGCACGGGCAGAACGGGCGGCGCAAGGCCGAGCTGAAGATCCTCCCCGTGGTGCACGAGTTGGGGCTGCCGTTCCTGGACATCACGTACCGCAACGACGAAGGCGCCCCGCCCTCGCCCGACGGCCTGCTGCACCTGGGCGACGCGGAGTGGCGCGACCTGGAGGCGGCGTTGCGGCACGCCACGACCATGGGGGCGCGGCGCTTCATCCTGTACGGCACCTCGATGGGGGGCCAGATCGTCGGCCAGCTCCTCGGCCGGTCACCGCTCGCGACCCTGGTCGACCGCGTCATCATGGACGCGCCCATGATCGACGTACGGATGACCGAGGAACAGGGCGCGCGCAACGCCGGCCTGCCCGCCTTCGTGGCCGGGCCGGCCGGGCTGGTCACCGAGTGGCGCACCGGCGTCGACACCGACCGGCTCAGCCTGATTCGCCACCCGCCCCGCGTCAGGCCGCCCCTCCTGCTGATCCACACCGTTCCGGACACCGAGCACCCCATCCAGGAGGCGTACGACCTCGTCACCACGGGCGCCCGGCTGGGCTGGCCGATCCGGTTCGAGCCGTTCGAGCAGGGCGGGCACACTGAGGCGTGGAACGTGGACCGCGCCCGCTATGACCGGCTCGTCCGCGACTTCCTCAGCGGCCGGAGTGGTGCTCGGTCAGGCGGGTGAGGAGGTCGATGAAGGTCCGCCGGTCGGTGGCGGACAGCGGAGCGAGGTAGTCGTCCTGGACGTCGGCGAGCAGCCGGTCGAGGTCGGCGAGCTGCTTCCGGCCGGCCGGGGTGATGGTGATGATGTTGCGGCGGCGGTCGCCGGGGTCGGGCGTGCGCTCGAGGAAGCCCCGTTCCGCGAGGTCGTTGACGGCCGCGACCACGTCACTGCGGTCGATGCCGGTGCGGCGGCCCAGCTCGGCCTGGCTGGCCGGGCCGAACTCCTCCAGGGTGGCGAGCAGGGCGTAGTGGTAGCGGCGGGCGCCGGCCTCGGCCAGCGCCTGGTCCACGAGCCGGTTGGCGATCAGCGCCGCACCGTTGGTCAGCCTGCTCGGCAGCCTGCGCAGCCGCTCCGCCTGCGGCCCCTCGGGAGTGTTCACGAGCCGACCCTAACAAATGGTTGGCGCGGCCCACGAATGGCGTTATTGTTGGTGTGGCCAACGTTGGCCACACCAACTAGTAAGGGAGTAGATTCATGTCTGCCTTCAGCGCCCAGGTGCTCGGCCAGACCGAGAAGGCCCTCAACGCCATCCTCGACCGCCTGCTGGCCGGGACCGGCATCACCGAACCCCAGTGGGTGACGCTGACCCTGACCGTCGTCAGCGAAGGAACCCTGTCCGCGGACGCCCTCGCCGAACGCGTCGCCCACTCCCTGAAGGTCGACCAGGCCACCGTTCACCGGCTCCTCGCCGAGCTGGCGGCGGCCGGCCTGGTCCACACCACCACGGACGGCATCGTCGAGCCGACCGAGCACGGCAGGACCGAGTGGACGAGGGTCCGCGCCGCCATCACCGACCTCACCGGCCGGCTGTGGGGCGACCTGCCGCCGGAGGACCTGGCCACCGCGGGCCGCGTCCTCGACACCGTCCTGTCCCGCGCGAACACGCTGCTGTCCGCCGCCTGAACGAGTGGCCCACCTCAAGGGTCCGTCACAAAGACGGCTGGAGATCCTCGGCAGCACCCGGCTGGAGGACGGCGCTGATCGGGCGGAGGAGCGGTTCGGCGGTTCTGAGCTGTGGGAGCAGCGTCGGCGGCGCGGGTCGGCGGATGGGGCGGCCGGCCTGCCCGCCGGCGACCCCTGATGAAGGACTCGCTGTCGGTCATCGAAGCTGCACCGTTGACCCAGCCGGTTGCAGTGTGACATTGTACTGGCTCAAGACAGCTCGTCACCTGCGAAAACATACGCACCATGAGATAGAGGTGCAAGTGAAGTCACTCTCCATTCCCCATCGGAGGCTGGTGATCGCAGCCGGTGCGCTCCTGGGTCTCACGCTCGCGGGCTGCAACTCCGACGTGTCCCAGGTCTACTCCTCCAGCACCCCGACCGCCGCCAAGACCGGCCAGGTGCGCATCGCCCTGCTGGCCTCCTCCAGCCAGAACGGCTTCAACAAGGCCGTGTACGACGGCGCCGTCGCCAAGGCGAAAGAGTACGGCGACGTCGAGGTGACCATCTTCGACGGCAAGTTCGACAGCCAGACCCAGTTCAACCAGGTCCAGAACGTCGCGAGCCAGGGCACCTACGACGGCATCCTGCTGGTGCCCAACGACAACGTGGGCATCGCGGCGGCGATCCCGGCCGCGGCCCAGGCCAAGATCCCGGTCGTGACCACCCTCTTCCCCGTCGGCCCGAACCTCACCGAACTGAAACCCCAGGTCGAGGGCATCGTGTCCACGGTGGCGGCGAACACGGAGGAGAACTCCAAGAAGCTCGCGGAAGGCGCCGTGAAGTACTGCGAGGACAAGGACCCGTGCCGGGTCGCGATCCTCATCGGCCAGCTCCAGTTCCCGTTCGACAACCTGCGCAACAAGGCCTACCGGTCCGTCCTGGACGGGCACCCCAACATCAAGGTGGTGGCCACCGGCCAGGGCAACTACGACCGCGACACCTCACTCAAGGCCATGCAGAACATTCTGCAGGCCAACCCCAAGCTCGACGTGCTGCTGTCCAACGCCGACCAGCAGACCATCGGCGCCCAGGTCGCGCTGGAGAGCGCGGGAGTCGACCTGAGCACGATGTACGTCACGGGCGGCGGCGGCAACCAGGAGGCCATCAAGCAGGTACGCGCCGGCAAGTGGGCCGCCGACCAGGTGGACTTCCCCAGCAGCATGGGCAAGGCCGCCGTCGAGCAGCTGGTCAACGCCGTGCGCGGCAAACCGGTCACCCCGGTCATCGACGCCAACACGCTCGGCCCCGTACCCGTGATCGTCACCAAGGAGATCCTCGACGAGCACCCCGACTTCGCGGGCGAGTGGGCCGATTGATGGACGGACCGACCCCGGCGGTGGCCGTCACCGTCCGCGACCTGTCCGTCCGCTTCGGCTCCACCCAGGCGCTCGACGCGGTCTCGCTGTCCCTCCTCAAGGGCGAGGTGCACGGCCTCGTCGGCGAGAACGGCGCCGGCAAGTCCACGCTCGGCAAGGTCGTCGGCGGGCTCTACCAGCCGGACTCGGGCGAGCTCGAGGTGTTCGGCCAGGCGGTGCACCGCTGGGACACCAGGCGGGCGCAGGACGCCGGCGTCGTGATCATCGCCCAGGAGCTGTGCCTGGTCCCGGCGCTGACCGTGGCGGAGAACGTGTTCCTCGGCAGGGAACGCCGCACGTTCGGCGTCCTGCACGGAGACCTGCGCGCCCGCTACCGGGAGCTTGAGGAGATCTGCGGCTTCGGGCTGCCCGCCGACGCGCCCGTCCAGACGCTGCCGATCGCCGACCAGCAGAAGGTGGAGATCATGCGGGCGCTCGCCCGCGACGCGCGCGTCATCGTGATGGACGAGCCGACGTCCTCCCTGACCGCCGACGAGAGCGAGCGGCTGCACGGGATCATGCGCTGGCTGCGCGAGCGCGGCACCACCGTCGTCTACATCACCCACTTCCTGGACGACGTGCTCGCCAACTGCGACCGCGTCACCGTCATGCGGGACGGCCGGGTCATCAGGACGGCTCCCGCCGCGCAGGAGACCAAGGCCGGCCTGGTCGAGGCCATGCTCGGCGAGCCCGTCGACATGCTGCTGCCCGACCGCCCGCCGGCGCCGCCCCCTGACACGCCGCCGGTGGCCGAGATGCGCGGCGTGCGCGGCGGCGCCGTCCGAGGCGTGTCGCTGCGGGTGCGGCCCGGCGAGATCGTCGGGCTGGCGGGGCTGGTCGGCAGCGGCCGTACGGAGATCGCCCGCGCCCTCTTCGGCTGCGATCCCGTCGAATCGGGGGAGGTGCTGTTCCGCGGCGAACCGGTCACCGGCGCCTCGCCGCGCGCGTCGATCGCCCGCGGCATGGCCATGATCCCCGAGGACCGCCGCGCCCAGGGCCTGGTGCTGCTGCGCCCGGTCCTGGAGAACGTCACGCTGCCGCACCTGGGCCGCTTCTCCCGCGCCGGAGTGCTGTCGCGCGGCGGCGAGCGGGCCGCGGTGCGCGAGCTGGTCGAACGCCTCGGCGTGCGCCCGGCCGCGCTCGACGGCGACGTGTCGGTCTACTCCGGCGGCAACCAGCAGAAGGTGCTGTTCGCCAAGTGGCTGCTCGGCCGGCCCGAGCTGCTCATCCTCGACGAGCCCACCAGGGGCGTGGACGTGGGCGCCAAGTCCCGCATCTACCAGCTCATCGTCGAGATCGCCGCGGCCGGCACCGGCATCCTGCTCATCTCGTCGGAGCTGGAGGAGGTCGCCGGCCTCAGCCACCGGATCCACCTCGTCCGCGGCGGCACGGTCTTCGGCGAGGTGCCGGGCCCGGGGACGTCCGTGGACGGGCTCCTGCAGCGCCTCTTCGAGGTCGAGCCGCCCACAGCAACAGAAGGAACCCCATGACCGCCACCGCACAGGCGCGAGCGGGATCCGGCGTGAACGTGCCGGCCCTGGTCCGCCACTACGCCGTCCTGATCATGCTCGTGGCGCTCTTCGTGGCGCTGAGCGTGTCGACGTCGTCGTTCCTCACCCTCACGAACCTGCTGAACATCCTCAACCAGAACGCCCCGCTGGCGATCATCGCGGTGGCCGGGACGCTCGTCGTCATCTGCGGCGGCTTCGACCTGTCCACCGGGGCCATCTTCAGCGTCGCGAACGTGGTGGCCGCCTGGGTCGCGGTGCACCTCGACAGCCCCGTGCTCGGCCTGATCGCCGCGCCCCTCGCCGGCGCCGCGCTCGGGCTGGTGAACGGCGCCGCGATCACCAGGCTGCGCATCCACTCGTTCCTCGCCACGCTGGCCTCCAGCCTCGTGTACGGCGGGCTCGCCGTGCTGATCACCGGCGGCTTCCTCATCAGCGTCCCCGCGGGCGGGTTCACCGCGCTCGGCCGGGGCGGCATCGGCCCGGTCTACTACGCGATCGTCATCCTGGCCCTCTTCGCGCTGCTGTCCGGCTTCCTGCTGAACCGCACGGCCTTCGGAAGGTACGTCCTGTCCGTCGGCGGCAACGCCGAGGCCGCCGAGCTGTCCGGCATCCGGGTGAACCGCATCAAGCTGTACACGTTCCTCTACAGCGGCCTGGCCGCCGGCATCGCCGCCGCCATCGGGGTCTCGCGGATCGGCACCGGGCAGCCGCAGGCCGGCGACGGCATGCAGTTGCTCGCCATCGCCGCGGTCATCCTCGGCGGCACCAGCATCTACGGCGGCGTCGGCGCGATCTGGCGCTCGGTCTGCGGCGTCTACCTGCTGGCGCTGATCGACAACGGGTTCGACATCCTCAACGCGAACCCGTTCTTCAAGGACCTGACGACCGGCGTGGTCATCCTGGCCGCGGTGGCGCTGAGCGTGGCGAGCAGACGACGATGATCGACCTGTCCGTCCTGGTGCTGCCCGACCGGGATCCCGCGGCCTTCGTCGCCGACGTACGGGCCGCGGAGCAGCTCGGCGTCCGCACCGTCTGGACCTACGACCACCTGACCTGGACCCCCTTGAAGGACCGGCCCTGGCACGCCGCCGTGCCGATGCTGGCGGCGGCGGCCGTGTCCACCACCCGGGTACGCCTGGGCACCCAGGTGGCCACGCCCAACTACCGCCACCCGGTCACGTTCGCCAAGGAGATCATGACGCTCGACCACCTGAGCGGCGGCCGGCTGGACATCGGCGTCGGAGCAGGCGCCGAGGGCGCGGACGCCGCCGTGCTCGGCGACCCGCCGCGCTCGCTGCCCGAACGGGCCGATCGGTTCGCCGAATGGCTCGGCCTGCTCGACCACCTGCTCACCCACGACGTCAGCACCGTGCGCGGCGAGCGCTACAGCGCCGTGGAGGCCAGGCAGATCCCCGGCTGCCTGCAGCGTCCGCGCGTGCCGCTGACCGTCGCCGCGACCGGCCCTCGCGCGCTGGCGCTGGCCGCGCGGCACGGCCAGGGCTGGGTGACCTACGGCGCCTACCGCAGGCAGGACGCGCCGGCGGACTGGTTCGCCGCCGTGGAGAAGCAGGGGCGCAGACTGGACGCGGTGCTCGACGCCGTGTCCGATTCTGGCGGCCGCCCGCCGGGCGCGCTGCGCCGGATCGCGCAGGTGGCCCTGGACATGACCTGGCCGTTCGAGAGCCCAGGCCGCTACGCCGACTTCGCCGGCCGGCTGCGCGACGCGGGCTTCGACGAGATCACTCTGCACTGGCCGCGCGCGGACGACGCGAGGGGGATGCCGTCCGAGGCGCTGAAGCACGTCGCGGCCACGCACGCACTACCGAGAAAGGCGGAACGATGAGCAGGCTAGCGATCGACGTCGGCGGCACGTTCACCGATGTGGTGGAGCTGAACCCCGACACGGGCGCGCTCAGCTTCGGCAAGGTCCCGACCACCCCCGATGCGCCGGCGCGCGGCGTCATGGACGCCTTCGGCCTGGCCGAGTCCGGCACGCCGGCCATCACGATGTTCACGCACGGGACGACGCTCGGGCTGAACGCGCTGCTCACCCGCACGGGCGCGCGCACGGCCGTGATCGGCACGAAGGGGTTCCGCGACGTCTACCTGCTCGGTCGTACCGACCGCAGGACGAACTACGACATCACCTACCGAAAGCCGCCCGCGCTGCTGGAGCGCTACGACACGTTCGAGGTGCGCGAGCGGTGCAGGTTCGACGGGAGCGTGCACACGCCGTTCGACGTCGATGACGCCCGCCGGGTGGCCGAAGCCGTCGCCGAGCGCGGGTACGGCTCGGTGGCGGTGGCGTTCCTGCACTCCTACGCCAACCCCGAGCACGAGCTGCGCATGCGCGAGGTGCTGGCCGAGGTCGCCCCCGACGTCGCGGTCACCCTGTCGCACGAGCTGTCCAGGGAGTACCGCGAGTACGAGCGGACCAGCACCGCCGTGCTGGACGCGTACGTCAAGCCGATCGTCCACCGCTACCTGCGCGAACTGGAGGGCGAGCTGGCCGGCGGCGGCTTCTCGGGACGCTTCCTGATGACCCGCTCCGGCGGCGGCGCGATGACCGCGCAGGCGGCCCGCGAGCAGCCGGTGAGCCTCATCCTGTCAGGCCCCGCGGGCGGTGTCATCGGCGCGGCGGCGCTGTCCAGACTGCTGGACGAGCCCAACCTCATCACCATCGACATGGGCGGCACCAGCCTCGACGCCTCGCTGATCCTCGATCACGAGCCCGTCCTCTACCAGGGCGCGGAGTTCGAGGGGCTGCCGATCAACACCCCGTCGCTCTACATCCACACCATCGGCGCCGGTGGCGGCTCCATCGCCTGGCTGGACGAGGCGGACGCGCTGCAGGTCGGCCCGCAGAGCGCGGGCGCGGCTCCGGGCCCCGCCTCGTACGGCAGGGGCGGCACCGCGCCGACCTTCACCGACGCCGCCCTGGTGCTCGGCCACCTCGGCGCCGACAGCCCGCTCGGCGGCAAGCTGGCGCTCGACCACGAGCTGGCCGACAAGGCGCTGCAGCCCATCGCCACCCGGCTCGGCCTGACCACCGAGGCGCTGGCCCGCGGCATCGTGCAGATCTCCACCATGAAGATCGTGGGAGCGGTCCGCGCGATCACCGTGGAGCTGGGCCGCGACCCGAAGGACTTCGCGCTGCTGTCCTTCGGCGGGGGAGGGGGCCTGGTGGCCGTCGAGGTGGCCAGGGAGCTGGGCATCTCGACCGTGATCGTGCCGCCGGGGCAGGGCGCGTTCTCCGCGTTCGGCATGCTGCTCGCGGACGTCCAGCACGACTTCGCCCGTACCCTCGTCACGCCGCTGGCCACGCTCGACGCGGCCGCCGCCGACGCCGTCTACCGGGAGATGGAGGCGGCGGCGGCCGAGCAGCTCGAATCGGAGGGCTTCGGCCCTGACCGGCGCGCGCTCACGCGCACGCTCGATGTCCGCTACCAGGGGCAGGAGCACTCGGTCACGGTCGCCTTCCCCGATGATCCCGCCGCGTTCGCCACCGACGTCGCCGCCGCCTTCGCCGAGCTGCACGAGCGGCAGTACGGCCACACGATGGACGACCCGGTCGAGGTCACCACCCTGCGCCTGCGCGCCACCGGCACCGTCGACAAACCGGCGCTGCCCACCGTGGCGGAGCGTACGTCGGGCGAGCCCCACCCGGCCGGCGCCCGCCAGGTCCATCTGTCGGCGGACGAGCCGGCCGTCGAATACCGCGTCTACACGCGCGAGGACCTGCTGGCCGGCGACGTCGTCGCAGGGCCGGCGGTGATCACCGAGCACACGGCCACGTCCGTCATCCACGCCGGCGACTCCCTGCGCGTCGGCCGTTACGGCGAACTGGTCATTTCCGTGAACGACAGGACCGGGAGGCAGCAGTGAGCCCCACCACCACGACGGACTCCATCACGACGGAGATCATCCGGCACGGCCTGCTCGCCGCCGCCGACGAGATGGCCCGCAACCTGTGCCGCACCGCGTACAACACGGTCGTGTACGAGATCCACGACTACGGCATCGGCATCCACGACGCCCAGGGCGATGTGGTGGCCGACGCGCCGGGCATCGCGGTGTTCACCCGGGGCAACGACCACGGCATCAAGCGGGCGGTCGAGTTCCTCGGCCGGGACGCGCTGGAACCGGGTGACGTGTTCATCCTCAACTATCCGTACTGGGCTTCGGCCCACACCCTCGACCCGCTGGTGTTCGCCCCCATCCACCACGAGGACGAGCTGATCGGCTTCGCCTCCTGCCGGATCCACGTGCTCGACCTGAAGCAAAAAAACCCCGGCTACGTCCTGGACTCCACCGACATGTACCAGGAGGGGCTGTTCTTCCCCTGCTCCAAGCTCTACCGGCGCGGTGTGCAGAACGACGACGTCTTCGACATCATCCGCTTCAACAGCCGGATGCCCGAGCGGACCATCGGCGACATCCAGGCGCAGGTCTCCGCGTGCGTGACCGGCGTGCGCCGCACCCAGCAGATCGCCGCCAAGTACGGCGCCGGCGTGCTGACCGCCGCGATGGACGCCATCAACGACCACGGCGAGCGCCTCGCCAGGCTGGCCCTGGCCAAGCTGCCGAAGGGCACGTGGACGGCGCACGACTTCGTGGACAGCGACGGCGTGGACGCCGACCGCCTGATCAAGATGAACGTCACCGTGACCATCGGCGACGACGAGATGGTCATCGACTGGACCGGCAGCGAGCGCGACGTCAAAGGCCCGATCAACCTGCCCGTCGGGCAGACGGAGGCGTTCTGCAGCCTCGTCTTCAAAGCCCTGACCACGCCGGACACGCCGGTCGTCGCGGGCAACTTCCGGCCGCTGCGGGTGGTCACCGAGCCCGGGTCGGTGATGCACGCGGTGCCGCCGATGCCGACGTTCACGCTGTGGACCGGGCTGCTCGGCGGCGAGGTCGTGCTGAAGGCCCTGGCCCAGGGCATGCCGGACCGCGTGCCCGCCTGCTCGGGCGGTGACGTGTGCTCGATGATGGGGCTCGGCGTCAACCCGCGTACGGGGGAGGCGTGGCTGGAGGCCACCAACGAGGCCGTCGGGTTCGGCGCGCACGCGGGCGGTGACGGCGAGGACGGCATCATGCACCTGTCGGAGCCGGGCTGCCGCAACAACCCGGTGGAGGTGCTGGAGACCAAGTCGCCGATGTTCATCGAGTCGTACGGCTACCGCCCCGACAGCGGTGGCCCCGGCCGGCACCGCGGCGGCGTCGGCGTGGGCCGTACGTACCGCTTCACCGCTCCTTCGACCGGCATCTGCCTGGTCTACAAGACCAGGACGCAGCCGTGGCCGATCGGCGACGGCCTGCCCGGCGAGAGCAACCACGTCATCCTCAACCCCGGCACCGGCCGCGAGGTCCGGCAGGGCGGCAGCTACAACCGCCTGGACGCCGGCGAGGTGCTGGTCAACAACACCGGCGGCGGAGGCGGCTACGGCGACCCGTTCGAACGCGAGCCCGCCCGGGTGGCCGCGGACGTGCGCAACGGCTTCGTCAGCGTGGAGTCCGCGGCCCGCGACTACGGCGTGGTGGTGGACCCGGTCACGTTCGAGGTGAACCAGGAGGCCACCAGGCGGCTGCGCGTCAGCGCCGCAGGTCTCGCCCGGCGAGGATGAGCCAGAGGTACGGCAGCGGCACCGCGCGTCGGCGGCGCTCTACCTGCCCGCTACCGATGATCCGGTCCCTGGCCTCGTGCTCGGGCACAGCGGGGTGATGGTCAAGGAGGCGCTGGCGTTCTTCGCGCCGTACTTCGTGCGGGCCGGCTTCGCGGTGCTGACCATCGACTACCGCACGGTCGGCTCCAGCGAGGGCGGGCCGAGCGCCCGCGTGCCGCACCTGACGCTGGAAGGTGACAGCGTCAAGGACACCCCGGACATGTCCACCCGCCTGTTCCCCGCTCATCGCAACGAGAAGACCCTTGAATCGGCCGAGCACCTGCTGACCCGGCGTCGTGTTCACCACCAGCGCGCTGTCCAGGACCGGCATCGGCAACGTGGCCGGGACCGCGCTCGTCGCCACCGCCAACCACCTGACGCTCGGCTGGCACTCCTCGGTCGCCTCGCAGGTGGCGAGCCGGCTCAACTGAGGCGGCGGCCGCCCGCTGCGACGACCGCCCAGCCGGCCGCCGCCGTGGCGGCCACGAGCAGGGCCAGCGCGCCCAGCGTCTGGCCGTCGGGGTGGATCAGCGGCTGACCGCGTACGGCCTGCCAGGTCACCAGGACGATCAGCCCCGCGTACGCCGCAGCGGCCACGAGCGTCAGGCCCACCCGGGTCCGCTCGGCACGCAGCCGGGCGACCCGGCCGGCCAGCAGCCCGAGCACCAGCGCCACGACCAGCATGACCTGCAGCCCGTGCAGGCCGACGAAGTGCGGGATGCGCAGGTCGCCGCCGACCGTGCTCCAGCCGGTGAGCGGCAGCCCGGGACCGCCGTCAGGGACGCCCACGTTGTGCTGGGAGGCCAGGGGGATCGCGTGGCCGGCCGCGTCGATGGCCGTCCACACCTCGGCGGACCTCGCCGGGATCCAGAACCCGAGGCCGATCCCGGCGATCACGAAGGCCATGCCCGCGCGGATCGCCCAGGTCAGCGTCCGGTCGCCGACCCGCTGGAAGATCAGCAGCCCGGCGAGGACGAAGTTCGCCAGCATGAGCAGTTGCACGCCGATGCCGAAGATCAGCATGATGCCGTCGGTGAACGGGTCGTCCGCCTGGTTGAAGTGGCTGAACGTGCCGCGCGCCGCCTGCACCACGACGACGCCGACGTCCACCATGCCGGTGATGGCCAGCAGCGTCGCCATCCACCAGGTCCAGCGGCCCGCCTTGTGCGGCAGGCTCAGCATCCAGGCCAGGGTGAGGCCGTACACGATGAACGACACGGCGAACTTGAGGGGTTTCGCCCAGACGGACGCGCCGAGCAGGACGCGGTCGTCGGTCACCATGCCGACGGCCGAGACGACCAGCAGCAGCGTCATGGAGGCGACCATCAGCAGGAGCGGGCGGTGCAGGCGCCGGACGGCGGGACGGACGGGTTCGAGTACCTCGGGCATCGGCCTGCCCTTTCGAAGCGGGAGCCGCAGGGGGGAAGGAACAGCCCCAACGGTAGGAACCGGGGTGGTCGCGCCCCAGCCCGGCGACCCCCCGACCGCAGGACGGCCAGCCCTTCCCCTAGAGGTAGGGCCAGCCGTACCAGCCGCGTGACCGGCCGGCCGGCGCCGCCGGTCACGCCGCTGATGCGGGGGCCTGGTAGTCGCCGTGCTCCAGGTCGTCGAGCAGGGCCGGGTGGACGGGGCACCAGCCGCACCGCGATCGCCCGCACCCCTCGCGCGGCGAAGTCGAGGCACGCCCGCTCGCCGGCGATGCGGAAGGAGGCGAGCCCGCTGGCCGGCTACTCCGCCACCGACCAGCGGCCGGTGAACAGCTCATCGCCCGGAGGTGACCCGGGCAGCGGGTCGTGCCCTGGCCGCAGGCCGTCGAGCGCGATCGCGATCAGCCGCCGCCTGGCCTCGGCGGCGGCGGGCAGCAGGTCGTCCCTGCCCTGCTTGCGCAGCTGATCGACCACGGGGGAGCGGCCGAGCTGCTCGATGAGCAGGGAGACGTCGATCGCGGTCACGTCGGCGCGCAGGTCGCCGGACGCGTGCGCGCGGCGTACCAGCTCGTCGAGCAGCTCGTCGCCGCGACGGGACTTCGCGCTCATCTCCTCGGTCACCTCGATGGTGCCGGCGATGGGCGCGAGCGAGCCCTGCCCGAACTCGATGCAGCTGCGGACGAACCCCGTCAAACCCGCCCACGGGTCGGGATCGGCCAGGCCCTGCTCGGCCGCCTCGTTCCAGTGCTCGAGGGAAAGCAGGCTGAGCCGCTGGAACAGCTCCTCCTTCGTCTGGTAGCGGCGGTAGAGGCTGCCGACGCCGACGCCCGCCCTGGCCGCGATGGCGGCGACGGACGCGTGGGCGCCGTCCTCCGCCAGCACGTCGCGGGCGGCCTGCAGCAATGCGCGGTCGTTGCGTTCCGCACGGTCTCTTCGCGTGCTCATCGTCACGGATCCTAGCAGTTGCGGAGCGATTCGCTCCGCAGTAACGTGCAGAGCGGAGCGAATCGCTCCGCTAAGTGAGAAGGAGCATCATGAACGCCGACATCGAGGCCATCGAGCGGGTCGTCCGCGACGCCGAGGAGCTGCAGAACGACGTGGCCGGGTTCACGGGGCTGCTGACCGAGGAGGTGGCGCTGGTCAACTTCACCGGCATCCGGCTGCGCGGGCGTGACCAGGTCAAGGCGGTGATGTCCAAGGCGCTGAACACGCCGCTGAAGGACGTGCTGACCGAGAACGAGCTGCTCGGCGTGACGTTCCTGCGGCCCGACGTGGCGCTGGCCCACCTGGTCAAGCACGTCAACGACGGCCGTCAGGGGGCGCTGACGTTCGCGCTGGTCAAGGAGGACGGCGACTGGCGGATCGCGCTGGCTCAGACCACGCCGATGGTCGCGGTCTGAGCGCGTCAGGCCTCCGTGGCGGTGGCCGCCCGGTGGGCCTCGAGCGTCGGGCACGGCACGCACACCTGGTGGTCGCACCGCCGGAGGTGGTGTGCAGGCTGCGCCCGTCGCTGCCGTGGCTGCGCAGGATGGTCTCCAGGATGCCGGACAGTTGCTCGCGCTGGGTCTCGCTGAGCGGGGCGAGCAGCGCGGCGAGCGCCTCCTGCCGGGCGGTGGCCGAGTGGGCGGAGCTCCAGCGCGCCCAGGAAGCGATCTTCGCCCAGCTGCAAGGCCGTTCCGAGGTGGCCACGATGACGGTCCACGCCGATGAGGAGACCGGCCAGGTCAAGGTCACCCTTCAGCCGAAGAAGCGGCCGGACGACGCCCAGGCGTTCAAGCGTGACCTGCGGCTCCCGCAGCCGGACAACCCGCGCGTCACGGTCGAGGTCACGCTCTCCGATCGACCGGTCGGCGGCCGGACGCCGCAGTAGGCGCCGGGGAGGCGCCCGACCGCACGATCTCCCGATACCGCCCCGGCGTGGTGCCGAACTCCCGCTCGAAGGCGTGCGAGAGCGCGTACGGGCTGCCGTAGCCGACGCGCTCGGCGATGGCCGCCAGCGTGTCCTTGGTGTCGCGCAGCAGCGAGGCCGCCCTGATCACCCGCCACCAGGTGAGGTAGCCCATCGGCGGCCGCCCGACCAGGGCGGTGAACCGGCGCGCCAGCGTGGGACGGGAGACGCCCGCCTCGGCGGCCAGGCGGTCGATGGTCCAGGGCGCGGCCGGCTGCGCGTGCATCGCCCGCAGCGCGGCGGCCGTCACCGGGTCGCCCAATGCGCTGGGCCAGGCGCCGCTGGTGGTCTGGGTCATCCAGGCCCGGATCATGTAGACGAGGAGCAGGTCGAGCAGGTTCGGCAGCGCGATGGAGGAGCCGGGCCGCACCTCGTCCAGCTCGCCGGCGAGCAGGTCGATCGCGGCGCGCAGCTCCAGGTGGGTGCCCACGCGGCTGGGCAGGTGGACGACGTCGGGCAGCTCGGTCATCAGCGGGTGCATGCGGCTGCAGTCGAGCCGGTATCTGCCGCAGAGCAGCTCCGTCGCGCCGTGCCGGCGCGGCTCCGGCGTGGCGAGCCACCGCTCGAACGACCGCGCCTTCTCCGGGTCGCCGGGGGAGTCGGCGATCACGTGGCCGGTGCCGTGGGGCAGCAGCACCGCGTCGCCCACGTTGAGGAACGCGATGGTGCCGCCGTCGGTGCGGAGCCAGCAGCTGCCCTTGAGGACGACGTGGAAGCCCGCGCCGTCGTACGGGTCCAGCCGCGCGCACCAGCTCCCGTCCATTCCCACCCGATCGAAGCGCGGGTGCCCGAGATGAACGGCGGAGATCGCGTCACTGACCACGTCCATTCATCCACAATATCTCGCGTGATACGCATTCGTATCTTCTTGAGCCGAACGAGCATTGAGCAGATCACCCGCCGCTTCCTAGGGTCGTTGACCATGACGAACGCGAACACACGGCGCATCATCCTGGGCGACGTCGAGGTCATCCGGGTCCTCGAGTGGCACGCGCCCTTCCTGCCCGCCTCCGAGTTCTTCGCGGGCGCCGACGACGAGGTGTGGAAGGACAACGCGGACTGGCTGGCGCCCGACCACTGGGAGCCCGGCACCGGCCGCATGGTGAGCGCCCTGCAGAGCTGGGTGCTGCGCAGCGGCGGGCGTACCGTGCTGGTCGACACCGGCGTGGGTCACGACCGCGAGCGGCCCGGCATGGGACCGTTCCACCGGGCCAGGAGCGCGTTCCTCGCCCTCCTTGAGCGGGCCGGGGTCCGGCCGCAGGACGTGGACGTCGTGGTCAACACCCACCTGCACGTCGACCACGTCGGCTGGAACACCGTGGACGCGGACGGGCAGTGGGCACCGGCCTTTCCCAACGCCCAGTACCTCCTCCCGGCCGCCGACGACTTCCACTACGGGCCGGACAACGCGTACGGCGGGGGCGTGCAGGAGGTGGACCGCCTGATCTACGAGGACAGCGTCGCGCCCATCCACCGGGCAGGACAGGCCGTGCTGTGGGACGGGCACCACCGCATCGACGACCACCTCACCCTGGAGTCCGCGCCCGGCCACACCCCCGGCTCGTCGGTGCTGCGGCTGGCCTCGGGCGGCGACCGGGCGGTCTTCGCCGGCGACCTGCTGCACAGCCCGGTCCAGCTCATCGACCCCTGCCTCAACAGCAACGCCTGCCTGAACCACGCACAAGCCGAGGCCAGCCGCCACCGCATCCTCGCCCGGGCCGCCGACGAACGCGAACTCCTCATCCCCGCCCACTTCGGCGGCCCGGGCGCCCTGGAGGTCCGGCGCGACGGCGCCGCCTTCACCCTCGGCCCCTGGGCGACCACCTGAGGCACCGGCATGGGGCGGACTCCTCACCGCCGGCACCCGTCAAAGGTAGGGCGTTCCCTACCGCAAGTCGGGGGACGGCGGGCATGATCCAGGCCGGTCACCTCGTGAAGACTTCAGGAGCTACCACACGCACCTTGAGGAGGCCGCCATGACCGTCACCGAGATCCGCACCACCCCCGCCACACCTCCGCCCGTCCTCCGCACCGCCGCCACGCTGTGGCTGGCGGCGGTGGCGTTCGGCGCTTTCGAGGCCGCGCTCATGGCCGTCACGATGCTGTACGACGGCGTCCAGGTGACCGAATTGCTGCCGGGCATGGGGTTCCGGGTCGCCGTGTTCGCGGGGGCGACGTTCCTGGCGCTGCGGTTGCGGCGCGGCGCGAACTGGGCGCGCTGGGCCCTCGCCGTCACCCTCGGCGTGTTCGGCACGATCTCGCTGGTCAAGGAGCCGATCGAGTACCTGCTTGCGGGCGGCTCGATCGTCGAAGCCGTGGCCGGTCTTGACGCGGTGGGCTGGGTCTTCGCCGCGAGCCGTGTCCTGCACGTGCTGTCCGTGTTCGGGGCGCTGACCCTGATGTTCCAGCCCCGGGCCAACGCCTACTTCAAGGCTTGAGCCGGTCTCGACCAGGTGAGGGCGGCGGCCAGGCAGGCGACGGGGATGACGGGCAGCACGTACCGGTGGTCGAAGTCCAGAACCGCGACCGGGCCGATCAGCAGGCCGAGGGACACGGCCCACGGCAGCAGCGCCGCGCCCGGCCGCCGGATCGCGGCAAGCGCTCCCAGCAGCAGGATCGCGGCCAGGAACGGGCCGCGCAGGTAGGCGACGTACTGGTAGGCGATGAGGACGTCCGCGTACGGCGAGACCGACGTCAGGCCCCGGATGTCCGGGTCGTACTCCCGCTTGACCTTGTCGATCAGCGGCTGGGCGGGCAGCGTCACGCGAGTGTCGGCGAGCACGGTGAATCCGATCGTGTGGGGGCATGCCGAGGAGAACGCACGGCGGCCGGAGAGCCGTGCGATGGGGAGGGGAGTCAGCGGCCGGCCGTACGGGAATCGTGCGGCCGGGGAGGGGTCAGCAGCCGGCCGGCAGCGGGCGCTCGTCGCCGGGCTCGTCGCCGACGAGCAGGAGGGCCTGGCCGTCGGCGCTCATGACGCCGTCCAGCACGTACCAGTCGTCCGGAGGCGTGAAGCTGCGCTGCCGGGCGTGGGCGGTGTACGACGGGGTGACGCCCCGCTCGCGCAGCAGGGCCGTGACCTCGGCGACGGTCCGGTTGGCGTAGTCCACGCAGTGCAGGGGCTCGCCGGGCATGGCGATCCCGGTCGGCATCGCGTACCGCTCCCCGGGGTCGGCCGGGCGGCCGAGGATGACGCGCGCGCTCTTGTCGAAGCCGACCGGCACCTTGATGCCGACGGGGCAACCGCTGGGCCGCTCGCACGGCCCGGGACCGTCGATGGGCTTGATCGGCCCCTCAGCGGGCACCGGCTCGCCCGACCGCAGCCGGTCCATGTCGTTGATCACGAACAGCTGTCCGGCCTGGGTCGGAGACGTGGCCGCCAGCCTGAGCGTGATGTTGATCCCCCTGGCCCGCAGCTCCCGCTCGTACACCTCGGGCTCGGCCGCCAGGTCCTTGACCGTGATCACGTAGTGGTCGTCCACCAGCTTGATGTCCAGCGCGGCCGACGCGGGCGCCTGCGCGACGCCTCCCGCACGCCGCGCAGCTCGTCACCGGGCCGCGCGGACTCCGCCGCCCATAAGGCGAGCTGCTGCCCGAGCCGCTCGACCAGGTCGCTCCGGCGCGACTCGGCCCGGCGGCCGTTGGCCAGCACCCGGCGAGCCACCCCGAACAACCACAGGCGCGCGTCCCGCCCTTCGGGAACGTCGTTGAAGCGCCGCCAGGCGGTGGCGAACGTCTCGGCGAGCGCGTCGGCGGCGTCCTCGGAGGACTCGGTACGCCGCCGTACGTAGGCGAGGATGTCGGCGTAATGAGCAACGTAGATCACCTCGAAGCGCTGCTTACGGTCCACGTCGCCTGCCTTCTTCCGTACGAGTCCGACACCCGGTACTTGTCCGGACCCGCCCGATGGTTTCACCCCGATCGTGCGAGTATCGCCCGATGCTGAGCTGCTGGTCGACGCACGCCTGTCCGTCGGGCCGGCGATCCGCACCGGTCATCTGCGGAGCCCGAGGGGGAGATCCCCTCGGGCGACTCTCAGGCCCGGAGGAATGCGGCGATCGGCTCGGCCTGGCCGAAGACAGCGTGACCCATCTCGGGCAGCAGATGCACGGTCGCATGCGAGATGCACGCACGCACGCGCCGTGCGGTCTGGTGGGAGTCGAACATCACGTCACGGCCGCCGACGATGACGAGGACGTGCATGGTGAGAGCGCGCAACGCCTCGTCGGGGAAGACCGGAAGCCTCTCCCTGCGCGGGTTGAAGTGCGTGAACGTCAGGACGACGGTGTCGAGCGCCTGCCGGTCCCTGTCCCTGTCCAGTCCTGCGACCGCCATCGCCGACTCGCGCAGCCCGCCGCGCCGGAACAGGCGGGTCAGCAGGGCCTTGAACATCCAGCCGACCTTTTGTCGTCCGACGCCGCCTGGGCACATCAACGCCAGGCGGGTCACCCGTTCTGGACGGCGGATGGCGTAGTCCAGGGCCATCCATCCGCCGAGGGACGTGCCGACGAACGCGGCGTCGGTGATCCCGAGCCCTTCCAGCACGTCGTCCAGCCAGTGTGCCACGGCGTCGGAGTCCAGGGCGGGGCGCGAGGGCGCGCTCAGACCCGGCTCGCCGACGAGGTCGACGGCGTAGGTACGGAAGGTCTGGGACCAGGTGGCGACGTCTCCTCGCCACATCGACACGTTCGCGCCCGAACCGTGCAGTAACACCAGGGGCGGCGCGTCGTGCGGGCCGGAGACGAGGACGAAGGTCTCGCCCTGACGGGTCGGCACCCGTAGCTGCTCGGCGGGAACCGGCCAGGCCTCCAGCGCCTGCCGGTAGTGCTCGAGGATCTCGCGTCCACCGGCTTCGGACTTGTAGATTATGGTCATGGCGCCTGCTTTCGTATACCGAGGATGTATGCCGCAGTCAGCGCCACGGCACGGTCTTCGTCATGTGACAGAACCGCGAGGGCCCGTGACGCTGTGGTTCCAGGGATGTCCGCGAGCGCCTGTGTCAGCCGTCGGCGTGCCGGCGATTCGACGGTGTCGTGGGCGAGGCGATCGACGAGCATGGAAGCGATCCGATCCGCCGACGCGGGACGATTCGCCAGCGCGCTCAGGGCATCGGCCGCATCGACGTCATTCGTCCCCTCGACAACCATGTCGATGAGCGTCGGAACGGCTTCGGCTGCGCCACGGGCCCCCAGTGCGAGAGCCGCGTACCTGCGGACCAGGATGTCGGGGCTCGTGAGGGCCTCCTGCAGCAGCGCGGTCGCCATACCGTCCGAAATCTCGGCGATGGACTGGACGGCACGTTCGCGCACCTCGGCCACCGGTGAGCCGAGACCCTCCGCAAGTAGCGCCAACCCGTCGTCGCCCGATTGCGCCAGCGCCCATCGAAGGGCTCCGGCGACGTTCGGGTCCGTCTCGCTCAGCACTGCCTCGACCAGCGCTTCCACCGGCACCTGACCCTCTTCGACGCAGGACAGGGCCGCGCGCTGGCGCCGGCCGGCGCTCTTCGACCCCAGCGCCTGCAGGAGCGCGACGACCTGGAGGACGTCCTCCCAGTCCGCGGGTTCGGCAGCGCCGATCCGGCGCAGTCGCGTGAGCAGTTGCGTCTCAGCCGCGATGCGTTCTCGCGTCTGACGGATGAGGTCGTCGACGAGCTCTGCGGGCCTGAAGTCAGGATCAACCAGTGCGCGCCCGACTTCACGCAGCGACAGCCCCAACGACCGCAGGCTCTCGATATGAAAGATCCGCCGGATGTCCTCGCTGGAGTACTCGCGATAGCCGCCATCGCTGCGACCCGTCGGCCGCACCAGGCCGAGTGAGTCGTAATGCCGGAGCATGCGGGCGCTGACCCCGGACCGCCGTGCCACATCACCGATCAACACGGCCCGTCACTCCCCCTCGCCGGTCCCGCCGAGGGCCACCACATGATCGGCCTCCTCGATCGCGAACGCCACCCCGGCATCCGGGTCGCGCAACAGCTTCTCCGTGGCGAACGCGTGCGTGCGTACCCGTGGGTCGGGATCCGTCATCGCGGCGCGCAGCGTTGGCACGATCACCTCACCGAGCGCGACCAGCGCCCTGCTGAGGCTCAGCCGCATCTCACGCCCGCCGCGCGCGAGCTGCGTCGACAACACCGCGGCCAACTCGGGCACTTCACCGTCGGGCACGAGCACGACCGCCGCCCGCCAAGCGCTCCGCGCCACTTCATCGTCGGCGTCGCGCAGCAGCGCCCGTGTGATCGCCGGCCACGCACGCCGATCCCCGATCTTGGACAGCGTGTGCAACGCCTGGCTTCGTGCCTGCGCATGCTCGGAGCGAACTTCTTCGACAAGCGCCGGGACCGTCATTGACGCCGGGTGGCGCGTGAGCGCCCACGTCAGCATGTCACGCACAGAGAAATCGGGCTCGATCGCGCAGCGTTCGATGAGTTTGTCGATGAACCGCGGGTCAGGGCTCGTGCCGAGCGCCAGCGCCGCCCGCAGCCGCACTGACGAGTCGCCGGCCTTCAGTCCCTGCAAAGCTGGGAACGCATCCGTGTCCTGTTTCGGCATGGCCATCGGGACCACCTCCTTGGCACCAGTGAAGACCTTGTCACGGTGTCAAGGTCAAACGAGGCCACGCCGCGAGGTCGCCAGGCACCCGCTGGCGGCTGGACATCGTCGCGAGCAACGCGCTGTGCAGAGCCGTGTACGCGCCCATGTTCGCCGGCGCCACGACCGCCGACCGGGCCGTGCGCGTCGCGCTGACGGCCGCGCGCGGCGGCGCCCTGGACTAAATCGAGAACGAGGCTCATCTCCGCGTGAACCGGGGACCCATCGTACGATTTCGAGCACGCGCATCACCCCGTGACGCCGGCCGGAGGCGACGATGGTGTACGAGAGCTCCCGCGACGCCCGCTCCGATGTGGGGCGACCGGTGCCGCTCACCCCCGCCCGGCCCCTGCCCGCGCGCACCTACTTCCAGCGCCGGTTACGGCAGCCCTGGGTCGCCGCCCGGCTCCGCACCGAGGTCGCGGGGCTGATGCGACACACCGAGGCGCTGCGCCAGGCCGCCACCGGCCCGCCGGACACCCTGGTCGTCTCGCTGCGCAACGCCAGGAGCGCGGTCGAAGGGCTGCGCACCGAGCTGGCCGTCTGGGGTCTGACCGAGCGCGACGAACGCTCGGCCGGCACCGACATGCTGCTGCGCTACGACGTCGTGGAAGAGCTCGCCCGCCACGGCATTACCTTCGACCCCGGCCTCACGGACCGCCTCGCCCGGCTGCGGCGCCGGCTCATCGAGCCGCGGGCGGGCGGCCGCCCCGATCCCGCCGAGCAGGCCGGCGGTCCCGGCGGCGAGCTGGAGAGGCTGCTGGACGACGCCGTCACGGCGATCGACGACCTGCTGGAGACCCAGGACGTCGACGACGACAGGTGGATCGACCGGGCACGCACGATCCTGACCACGATCTGGGAACTGATCGTGACGCTGATCGTCGGCATCATCGCCGTCGCGTTCACCGTCCTCGCCGTGGACGAGCCCCTGGCGAAGGAGATGACCAAGAAGGTCATCGAGATCCTGACGGCCGCCGCGAGCCTCCACTTCGTCCACTCCGCCCGCGACAAACTCCGCGGTCCCGACATCGCCGCCGTCCTGGACGCGGCCGACCGGGGCGTACGCGACACGGCCGGCCGCCTGACCGCCATCATGCGCCGCCTCGGCCCGCGCCGCCCGCTCTCCACCCGCGAAACCCAGCAGGTCCGTAACCTGGCGGCCTGCCTGACCGGCCACGTCTGGACCGCAGAACGCCTGATCGAACTCGCCGACTGCGCCGACTGGCCGGCCGCCGCGGAGTACGTCCAGGCGTGCACCCGCCTGCGCGACCTGTGCGACACCGCCGCAGAATCGGACCCCGGGTCCTGGTTCGCCCGCCGCCGCGTGAGCCGCACCCTGGTCCCTTCCCTGGCCGAGGCAGTACGCGAACACACCGCTTTCTCCCTCCCCGACCACCTTCCTCTGAAGACACCCTCTTGATCCTTTCTGCCGGGACGAACAGCGCGTCGTCGTACGCGGGCAGGAGGCCTGGTCACAGCACCAGCGCCGCTTACGCCACCGCATCGCGCACCGCCGGCCCGCCACGGGCAGGTCCCGCGGCCGGGTGGTCACCCATCCCTTCACCCGCACCGCAGCCACCCCGCACTCCGGGCAGCACCTGGCCCGCTCATCGGTGGTGGCCAGGTGCACCACCGGCCCGTCTTCTATCCCGTTACCTGCGGCGACGACTTTCGTGACGGCCAGACCGTCCAGACCGAGCAACCGCGTCGTATCGTTGACCATGCTCGTGGCTTCTCTGACGTGATCTGCTTGCTTCGACAACAAGAAGAATCACCGAGAGCCACGAGCCCTTTCAAGCTCCCCGCGCCACGTGAGACCTCAAACCCCGCTCAACTTCGAAGAGCCGCCATCAGCCGCCCGCCAGGGCTGAACGCGACGCCGTTGACGTCACCGGCGTGCCCGCCGAGCACCGCCGCCGCGCGTGGCCTGCGCGGGTCGGCGACGTCCCACAGCCGGACGGTGTCGTCCCAGCCGGCGCTGGCGAGGGTGCGGCCGTCCGGGCTCGCCGCGACCGCGTTGACGACGTCGGTGTGCCCGGTCAGCGTCGCCGGCCGGCGCGGCTGGTGCGGGTCGGCGACGTCCCAGAGCCGGACCGTGCGGTCCCGGCCCGAGGTGGCCAGCAGCCTGCCGCCTGGGACGTAGGCCACGGAGGTGACATTGGCCTCGTGCCCGGTCAGCCGGGTGGCGTGCGGGCCTGGCAGGGCGCTGAGCAGGCCGCCGCGCGTGCCGGTGGTCGGGGCCAGGCGGAAGGCCGCCAGGCTGAGCTGGGCGGCCAGGGCGGGGTCGCGGCCTCGCAGCCCGGCGGCCTGCTCGGCGACCTGCTCGGCGATGGCGACGTTGCGCTGGCGGGTGGCCGCGCGCTGCTCCCGTACGGCCAGCGCGGTCGTGCAGAGCGCCAGCACCAGGAGGACCGCCATCGCCGCGACCGACTGGCGGGCCCGCCTGCTGCGCCGCCTGCTCGCGGCCACGCTGGCCTCCAGGAAACCGCGCTCCACCGCGTTGAGCCGCGCGGCGCGATGCTCGACCATGCGGCGGGCCAGCGCGAGCCGGGTGCCCCCGTACAGGGCGTCCTTGTCGCGGCCGAGCCGTTCCCACGCGGTGGCGGCCTCGGTCAGCTGCCGATGGACGCGCAGGGCCTCGCGGTCCTCGTCCAGCCAGCGGCGCAGCCGTGGCCAGGC
Organism: Nonomuraea sp. NPDC004580; assembly: GCF_040609855.1. Taxonomy (NCBI): domain Bacteria; kingdom Bacillati; phylum Actinomycetota; class Actinomycetes; order Streptosporangiales; family Streptosporangiaceae; genus Nonomuraea; species Nonomuraea sp. NPDC004580. The sequence goes on from NZ_JBEXLH010000004.1 coordinate 66,554, forward strand.
GGAGATGACGGCCTCGTGGGCGACTTCGACGGCGTCGTCCTGCATGACGATCAGCCGGGCCCTGGCGAGCTCGTCGAGCAGGCGCTCCACGTCGGCGCCGTGCCCCCATCCGTGCAGCTCGGCCAGGGACATGCGGCGGCGGGTGTCCTCGGTGTCGTCGCCCAGCGCGGTCATGCGGACGAACAGGTCGCGCAGGAGCAGCTGGCCGGCCGGGTCGCTGCGGACGTAGACCTCCTCCGCGGTCTGGGCGATCGCGCCGCGCAGGCCGCCGACGGCGCGGTAGTCGGCCAGGCGCAGGGTCGTCCCCGTCCTGCGGTGCCAGGTCTGCCGCAGGCAGTGCGCCAGCATGGGCAGGGCTCCCGGCTGGTCGGCGGCCTCGGCGAGCAGGGTGGCGACCAGGTCGCCGTCCGGCTTGACCCCCGTGAGCCCGGCGGGCCGGGTGATCATGTCGTGGAGGTCCGCCGGGCTCGGCGGCCCCAGCGGGATCTGTGTCCCCTCCCGCAGCGCGGTGACCAGTTGCGGGTGGCGCGAGCAGTGCGGGTAGAAGTCGGCCCGTACGGTGATCAGGACGCGGACGTCGCCCGCGAGGCCGGCGACGGTGTTCAGGGCGGCGATGGCGTGGAGGATGCGGTCGAGTCCGTTGCTGACCCCTATTGGGGCTTGTAGTGGGAGAACGTCTCCCGTACCTCCTGGGGGGAGCAGGCCAGTGCGGTCTCATCGGGGTCGGCGCCGGTGACGTGTGGTAGGTGGACGACGATGTCGTACGCGTCTAGCGCGTTCACCGGCGCGTAGAACGCGCCGAGACCAGCGCGTTGCACGGGAGCGCTCCGGACGGCGTCGGCGTCGGCGCGCGACAGCCGCCGTAGGTCGGTGGCGAAGGGGCCGTCGTGGCTGGCGTGCATGAGGGCGTCGAGGCTGCCGGGCTCGGGGGCGGGCATCGGCGCGAAGAGGGTGCCGGCCATGAACGCGGCGGCGTCGGAGTTGAGCATGTGTCCAGTTCCCGAGGTGGTGCCTATGACCAGGTAGTCCTCGCCCAGCCGGTCTGCCAGGTGCATGCCCATCGGGGTCACTGGGTTCATGCCTGGGAGTCCGGCGGGCCCGCGCTGGATGTGGGCGTTGTGGGCGGCCAGGACGATCCGGTCATGCCTGCGCAGAATCCCTTCGACCGTGTCGGCGATCTCGGCGTCGCGGTTGTAGAGCACGCTTTGATGGTCACCGCCGGTCATGCCGCGGATGACGGAGTCCAGGGTGAACGCGTGGCGCATGGAGCGCAGCGCGCGCTCGTATGCCTCGGCGGTGGTGCGCCTGACGTACTCCAGACGCCGGCCCCTCATGCGCGCGGTGAGGCCGGCGAGGCCCGCTGTCAGCGCGTTCTTGGTCTCAGGCGGAAGCTGCGCGTAGGCGGCCATGGTCGCGGGCGCGACGAACGGGGACGTCGCGGAGAAGGCCGAGGCTGTCTCCCGGATGGCCGGGTCGGCTTCGAAGCCGGGATCGGCCCGCGCGAGGAAGGCGAGCACGGCGTCCAAGGCGGGGATCAGGGAGGCGTTTTGGCCCCCCAGGTCAATGCCGTAGAAGCCGACTGGGCGTTCGGCGGAGGCGTTGTGCCTGCGCATCCACTCCAGGTGGCTCCCCATCTGCCGCCACAGGCCCATCAGCGAGGTCAGACCGCCCGCCATGACCTCACCGAGCCGATCGTCGTTGCCGCTGCGGACCCAGGCGTCAGCCCGCCATCCCTCCGTGTAACCGGTCTCCATCGCGTAGGCGCCGAAACCGTGCCGTTCGGCCAGGTAGCGCAGGAGGCGGTGGCGCAGATCGTAGGACTCGCGGTTGTAGTGCGCGCTCTCGCCGATCGCCACCACCCGCGCGTTCCCGATCGTCTCGTCCAGCCATTCCAGGTCGTCCGGTGCGGTGGCCGGATCGAGCGTGCGCAGGGGGATCACCGCTGCGTCGCTGAGCCGGGCCGGCGGTGTGGTCGTGTGCGTGGTCATCGACACCCTCTCCATCTGTACCAATTTTGGGAATAGTACCATTTATGGGAGAATTGGCTTGTGGATACGCTTGAGCTGATCTTGCATCCGGTCCGGCTGCGCATCATGTGGGCGCTGTCGGGTGGGCGCACCCGGACCACGTCCGACCTGTGCGAGAGCCTGCCCGATGTGCCTAAGACCACCCTGTACCGGCACGTCGGCATGCTCGCCGACGCCGGGCTGCTGGAAGTCGCCAGTGAGCAGCGGGTGCGCGGGATGATCGAGCGCAACTACCGCCTCCGGCGCGACGCCCTTCACATCGATCCCGACACGGCCCAGGCCATGTCGAACGAGGACCACCGTCACGGGTTCGCGGTGGCCATGGCGGCGCTGCTCGCCGAGTTCAACGCCTATCTCGATCGGCCGGGAGCCGATCCGGCCGCGGATCGGGTGGGGTATCGGCAGGGGATGTTGTGGCTCAGCCCGGAGGAGATGGAGGAGGTGGCGGGTGAGTTGCTGGAGGTGTTCAGAGCCCGGGCGGGGAACGGGCCCGCACCGAGGCGTCGACCGCATGTGATCAGCGCGATCTTCTTTCCGACTGAACAGCGGAACCAGGACGACGGGGGCTTGTGAAGCCAGACGATCGGGCCTCGCTGGCCGATTCGTCCCTGGAGGCTGACCTCCGGTGAGCGCCGCTGTTGCGTTTCCCCTCATCGCCGGCCGGCGCAAGCTGCACGTCCATCCCCGGGCTCAGCGCCGGCCACCCGCAATCGAACGTTTGGCGATACGAGCCAGACCGGAAGTTGATTCGGCAGCTCAGGGTTCCTTTGGCGGCTGGTGTCACGGTGGTTGACGGCACCCCGGCAACCAGGAGACGCCCGCAGGCGCCCTTGGTTGTCGGGTCCCTGGCGGGTGAGCGCTGCGTGGTCGCGCTCCGAAGGCCGCCTTTCCGGTAAGTGACATTCCGTGACGGTGAATGGGAATTGGGGATTATAACCGGCATCGGGCTTCCTTTAAAAGGGTGATATGGGGTTTACATAAAGGCTTTCCGTTCGTAATATCCACCTCATGGGAGCGCTCCCAAAAGCCGATTCGGTGATGAGACCGCAGCTTAGAGACGACGTACGCTTCGTCGAATGCCCCGACGGTGCCTACGTTCACAGCGACTACGGTGCGTGCACGTTGCGCGGGCGGCAGGCGTACGCGTGGCTCACCCGGCTGGCCCCCGCGCTGACCGGTCACCACACCCTGGGCGAGCTCACCGCGAACCTGTCCGGTGACCGGAAGGCCATGGTCGAGCGGTTGGTGGGGCAGCTCGCCGAGCGGCGCTTCGTGGTGGACGCCCGGCAGCCGCGCGCCCACGGGCTGAGCGAGATGGAGCTGCGGGCGTACGCGGAGGAGATCGCCTTCATCGGCTACGCGCTCGACTCGCCGGAGGAGCGCTTCGAGCGGATCCGGCGCGCGCGGCTGGCGCTGGTGGGTGCGGGGCCGCTGCTGGAGGTGCTGGCGGAGGCGTGCGTGGGGTCGGGATGGCGGCACGTCACGGTGATCGCCCCTGACCCTGACGGTGATCGGGGCGGGCTTGAGCGGGTGCGGCGGGTTGCGGATGCCGCTCGCCGTGATCCTCTTCAGGAGATCCGTACGCTGCCCTTCTCCGGCGACTTGCGGATGATCGCTGGGAACGCCGACATCGTGCTCCAGGTGAGCGCGGACCTCGATGAGCTGGTGGCGGCGGCCCGAGCCTGTGAAGCGGCCGGGATCGTGCTGGGGCAGGCCCTGGTCCGCCCGGCGGAGGTCTGGGTCGGCCCGGTGGGGCGGCCGTCGGAGACGGCGGCCGAGTCGGGCTGGTACCGGCTCGCCGGCCTGCCCGCCGCGTCCCCGGCCTTGCCCGACGAGGACCTGCTGACCGGGCCGGTGCCCACGGTGGTCGCCGCTGTCGTGGCGCTGGCCTGCTTCAGCCGCGTGACCGGGCTCGACACGGGCTCTGAACGTGAGCTGATCCGGGTGGATTTGCGCACCCTCGACACGCTTCCGCATCGCTTCCTGGCTCATCCCCGCGCCACCCGTACTCAAGAGGGCGGCCCTGATGGGGTCGAAGAGCTGGCGGAGGCGCTCGCCGCGGCTCCTGCTGCGGAGAAGACGGTGGGCGCTGTCGAGGTGGACGGGTTGCTCGCCCTTACCGCCGAGCTGGTCGACTCCCGGCTGGGTGTGCTCGGCCTGCTGGATGAGCAGGCGCTGGTGCAGTCGCCGGTGGCGGTGTGCCGGGCGGTGGTCTCCGATCCGTTCGGTGTGCTGCCCGGCTGGGCGCCGGCGCGGGAGGCGTTCGGCTGGGGCGCCGATCAGCGGACCGCTCGGCTGCGTTGCCTGCTCGCCGCGCTGGCCACGTACGGCGTGCTGGCTCTGCGCCCTGACGGGGAGGGGTCGGTCCGGGGGGTGGCCTTGCCCGATGGTCTGCCCTGGAGTGTGCGCTGGAGTGTGCGCTTCACCGGCCTCCGGGTCCCTGAGGACGCGTCGTGGCCGCCGGTGGGGACCGGTGCCGGGTTGAGCTGGATGGAGGCGGTGGCCGCTGGTCTGCGGGCCCACTGTGAGGATCTCCTCTCGAACGGGTCGCCGGCCGTCCGAACAGGAATCTCGATCGAGCCGCCGCGGGATGCTGAGGATGCTGAGGTTGAGGCGTTGCTGCGGCAGCTTGCCCTCGCGGGTGAGAGCCCGGACGTTCATGATCACACCGCTGTGCTCGGTGTGCCCGCCGTCGCGCTCGCGGTTCCCGGTCAGGAGGTGCTGGTGTCCGTTGGTCCGACTCTCACCGATGCGGTCCGGGACGGGCTGGAACGGCTGCTGTTGCGGTGGCAGTCCCCAGCGCTTGGGGGGCGGCTTCATCCTCTGTGGCCGCCGGGTGGTGATCCGGTGGCGGCCGTCCGGGTGATGGCCGGGGCGTTGCGGCGAGCCGGGAAGGTGCCTGTTGCGGTGCCGCTTCGCGGTGATCCTGAGGTGTCGCGGCGGTTGCCGTTCGTGGCTCGAGTCGTTCTGCTCGATGGCTGAGGCCGTCATGGGGTCGGTCGCGGGTCCCGGCATGGTGACCGTCCTGGGGGAGGGGCGGCTGCATGCGGCGATCAGGCGGGCGCTCGCGGTCGAGCCGGCCGGGGCCGCGATCGTCGTGGCGAGTGATGCCGATGACGTGCGGCCGTATCCGGCGGTGGCGAGGCTGGCGGTGGAGCGTGGGGTGCCGTGGTTGCCGGTGCGGGTCGAGGCCGGGTGGGTGCTGGTGGGTCCGGCGGTGCGTCCGGGCCGGTCCGGTTGTCCGACGTGTGTGGCGCGTAGGCGGGCTGGTAATCGTCGTGATGCGCCGGCTCGTGATGTCCTGCGTGCGAAGTGGGGCGCCGATCTTGAGTCCCGGGCGACGACGCTGCTCACGCCGCTGGTGTCGGGGATGGTCGCCGCGCTGGTCGCCGGGGAGGTGCGCCGGTTGCGGCGGGATCCTGGCTCCGCGCGTACGGTCGGCGCGCTGCTGAAGGTGCGGCTGACGAGCGGTGCGGTGCGGCGGCATGCGTTCTTGCCGGACCCGTTGTGCCCTGAGTGCGGGGCGCGGGCGGACGACGGGCCGGAGGCCGGACGGTACGTGCCGCGCCCGGCGCCCAAGCCGGACCCAGGGACGTTCAGGGTCCGCGAGATCGACGGCGCGGAGCTGGAGCGGTTGTTCGTGGATGCGGAGACGGGCATCGTGCAGGCGGTGGTGGCGCAGGAGCGCGGTGGTGGTCCGATGGCGGTGGCGCGGCTGAGCCCGTCGCGTACCGAGCACGAGAGCCATCACGGTTACGGCCGCAGCGATGATTTCGCCTCGGCGCGGGCGACCGCGATCGCGGAGGCGTTGGAGCGGATCGCGGGCATTCATCCGCGCTGTCGCCGGACCACCGTCCGTGCCGCGTACAGTGAGATCGCCGATCGGGCTCTGGATCCGCGTGCGCTGGGTTTGTATCCGGACGACTGGTATGACCAGCCGGGCTTCTTGTTCACTCGTTTCGACCCGGAGCGTCCGACGGGCTGGGTGTGGGGGTACTCGTTCGGCCGGGACGCGCCGGTGCTGGTGCCGGAGAGCTACGCGTTCTTCGGGCCTCGCCCGAAGAACGACCTCGGTTTCGCCTACGAGTGCTCGAACGGCTGCGCCTTGGGCGGTCATCCGGCGGAGGCGGTGCTGTACGGGCTGCTGGAGGTGGCCGAGCGTGACGCGGCGCTGGCCACCTGGTACGCGCGGATGCCCCTCCCGCGGGTGGACCTCGGTTCGGCGGCGGACCGGCGCATCCCGATGCTCGCCCAGCGGGTGCGTGACCGGCTCGGCTACGAGGTGCACGCGTTCGCGGCGCTGATGGAGCAGCGGGTGCCGGTGTTCTGGGTGATGGCGGTGGACGCGCTGGGCGGGTGGGGCCGTCCGTACGCGCTGTGCGGCTCCGCCTCGCACCTCGATCCGGAACGGGCGCTGCGCCGGGCGCTTGAGGATGTGAGCCCCATGCTGGCGGGCCATCTCGAACGCTACGATCCGGAGGCGTCGGCGCGGCTGATGGCCGACTCCGACGAGGTGCGGTTGCTGGAGCACCACCCCCTCGCCTGCGCTCACCCGGGGGCGGCCGGGAGGCTGGGTTTCCTGCCGCTGGGCGGGCCCGCGTTGTCCCTGTCCGACATCGGGGCTCGCGCCGCCTGGCCTCGGCACGACGACCTCTGCGCGGACGTGGCGGAGCTGGCGGGCCGTTATCTGGCGACCGGGCTGGACGTGATCGCGGTCGACATCACCTCGCCCGAGGCGCGGGCGGCCGGCATGTACGCGGCGAAGGTCATCGTGCCGGGGACGCTGTCCATGACGTTCGGTCACCGTTATCGGCGTGTTCATGGCCTGCCGCGCGTGCTCTCCCTGCCCAGGCTCCTCGGTCATCGGGACCGGGACCTGCGCCCTGAGGAGCTGAATCCCTACCCGCACCCGTTCCCGTGACCGGTCATCGAGAGGAGGCCCGCGTGCATACGACGACGGCGCCTGGCGCGGCCACGAGCCGTTACCTGGCGGCCATGCGGAACCGGCGCCCGCTGGACATCGACTGGGCCGCCGCTCCGACCCGCCACAAGCGTTACCCGAGGGCTGAGCGCGTGCCGCTTCCTTGGAACGCCGCGCATCCGCTGGGTGAGCTGCTGCGGCACCTGCTCGGTCTGACCCGGATCGTCTGGTCCCACCATCTCGGTGACGGCGGCCGGCCGTTGGGGCGGCCCCCGATGCTGCTCGCGGGCCGGCCTGCTCCGTCGGGCGGGGGTCTGTACCCGGTAGAGGCGTATGTGGCGGCGGGCGAGCCGCATGTGCCCGCCGCGCTGTACCACTACGACCCGGTGCACCACGTTGTGGAGCGTGTCCGGGGCGGCGACCATGTTCCGGCGTTGGCCGGGCTGCTCGGCGGTGGTGATCGGGCGGATGTGGTGGTCGTGCTGTCGGCGGTGTTCTGGCGGTCGATGTTCAAGTACGGAGATTTCGGTTACCGGCTGGTCTGCCAGGAGACCGGGGTGCTGATCGCGCAGGCGCTGGCCGTGGCCGAGCGGCTGGGGCTTGAGGGCGGGGCGCATCTGCGGTTCGCGGACGGCGAGGTGGATCGGCTGCTCGGCCTCGACGGCGCCCGCGAAGCGGCCCTGGCCGCCCTCACCCTGTCCCACCCGCCCGCGAAGCACCCGCAGTCTGAGCCGCCGTCGCTCGATGAGCTGGTGGCGCGGCCGACGGCGGAGGAGAGCAGGCCCCTTCCCCGGCCCATGCCCGCCGGCGGGCTCGCCGCGGCCCTGCACCGGGCGTGCACGCTCGCAGCCCCTCGCTCGTCGGACCGGCCCGCATCGCCCCGCCCGCCCGCGCGTGCGGCCCGCCCGGCCCCTGAGCCCGCGCCCATGCCGCCGGAGGCCGGTATGGAACGCCGTGCCTCACCGCTGGCCGGCTGCCGCCCGGTCCCGCTCGCGGGCGATGCGCTCGGCGCGGTGCTGCGGGCGGCCTGCGCCGGTTACCCGTCCGACCTGCCCGGCACCGCGAAGGGCCCGGCCACCACCGCCCTGTGCCTGCTGTCGCTGCGGGTGGACGGCCTGCCGCGCGCCGCCTACTGGTACGACCCGGCCGGCCACACCCTGCACGAGCCGCCCGCGACCATCCCGGTCGACGCGGTGACCACCGGCCCTTTGCTGCCGAACACGCAGGTGGCGCTGCGCGGGGCGGCCGCCGTCCTGATCCCGGTGGGCGACCCGGTGGCGGGCGCGCCGGCGTTCGGTGACCGCTGGTACCGGATGCAGCAGATGGAGGCGGGCCTGATCGTCCAGCGGGCGGCGCTGGCCGCCACCGCGCTGGGCCTGGCCGCCCGCATCCACTCCGACGGCGCGAACGAGACCACCGACGAGGTGCTCGGTCTCGCGGCGAGCCCGTTGAGGAGCCTGTCCTTCCTGGTGATGGGCACCCCACCGACCGGCGGGCCCTTGGTGACCCGCCCGATCCACGGCCTCGTCAGCCAGGAGGTGATGCCGCCCGACCGACAAGCGTGACCCCTTTTTCGACGGATACACAGCAGAAGGAGAAGTGCACATGTCCGCTGAGAACCTGAAGCTCGACCTGCGTGGCCTGGAGGTCGACTCGATCGACGTCGTGTCGGCCGACTCCATCGTGGCCGAGGGCCACGGCAGCATCGAGACCGGGGCGTCGTCGTCCCCGGGCTACTGCTCGTCGTACCTGACGGCGATGAGCTGCTGGGCTCCGGAGCTGTAGCGCCGGTGCCGGTCCTCCGGTGCCCGCCGCGGCCACCGGGATGACGAGCAGGGCCGAGGGCGCCCGTGCCGTGAGCGCCCTCGGCCCCTGACGAACCCCTTCGAGGAGCGCGTTTCCTTTGACCCAGATAGCGCACGCCGCCGTCCCCGTCGCGGGGGACGGTGACTCTTCAAGGCTCGCTGACCCCGATTATGCCCTGTCGCCCGTTGTCGCGGTCCGTGTCGCGGGGCTGCCGGTGGCGGGGCTGGAGCGGATGCGGTGCACCCGTACGTGGCGGCTGGTGGACGAGCTGGCGGACGTGTCGTCCCGGTTGCGGCGGGAGGGCGCGGAGCTGTCGGAGCCGTTGCACGAGGTGATCGGTGGTGTGGCGGCGGGGCCGCTGCGGGCCGGGCTGGTGGCGTTGCGGCGCGCGGTGTTCGCGGGCCGGCGCCTGGGCGGGCGGGCCGTGTCCGCCGAGGTGCTGGGCGCGCTGCCGGCGGGCCTGGCGGCCAGGATCGGGGCGTGGACGGCGTTGCGGCGGCGCGCCGACGAGCTGCGGGCGGCGCTTCCCGGTGTGCTCGCCGAGGAGGCGCGGGAGAAGACGGGGGTGCTGCGGGAGGCGGCGTCCGATGCCGGGTTCCGGCACGGGCTGGCGCAGGGCAGCACGGTGCTGGCCGATCGGCTTGAGGCGTGGCTGGCCGGTCGGCCGCCGGAGCGGCAGGAGGTGTTGCGGCTGGCGCGTTATCTGGCCAGGGCGAGTGTCAAGACGAGTCCGTACGCGACGTTCACGGCCGGCGGGCTGGGCCGGTGGGAGACGGACGGGCCGGCGGTGGCCACGGGCGGTGAGCCGTCCTGGCTGGTCATGGCCGAGCTCGACCGGGCGGTCCTGCGCCCGCTGTGGGCGGTGCTGACGCGGCACCGGCGGGTACGTGAGCGGGCTCGGCTGCGGGTGAACCCGTCCGCCGCCGACGACGGGGAGCGCGTCTGGTTCCTCAGCCCCGGGCCTGGGGAGCCGCTGTCGTCGGTGCCCGCGACGGCGCAGGTGAGGCAGGCTCTGGACTGGGTGCGGCGGCGGGACGACGCCACGCTGGCCGCCGCCCCCGGGATCGAGCCGCTGGCCGAGGCGGGGCTTGTGGAGTATGTGCCGCCGTATGACGAGCAGGGGCCTGATCCGATGGGGGAGCTGGCGTCGTGGCTGGCGGCCGATGGTCCGGCCCCGTACGCGCTGGCCGTCTCCCGCGTCGCGGATGCGCTGCGGGCCGAGCCGGCGGGGAGCGCCGGCGTCGTACGGGAGGCGTTGCGGGAGGTGCTGCCGCCTGGGCCGTCCCTGCCGGAGAAGAACCTGCTGTGGCACAGCGCGGTCATCCCCGGTGTCGCGGGGCGGCTGAACGCCTCCGCCTGGCGCGGCGTGTGCGACGACCTCGACGCGCTGCGCGGGCTGCTGGGTCTGTTCGACCCTGACCTGCCCGTCAAGGTCGCCGCCGCCGCGTACTTCGTGGATCGGTACGGTCCCAGCAGCCGCCTGCACGCGATGGCTCTGTACCGCGACGTCCACAGCGGCGCGCCGGGCGCGGGCGGGGAGTTGCTGCGGGCGATGCTGCGCGACCCGGTCGCGGGCACCCGCGCCCTGCCTGATGTCGACCCGCCTGCCGGCCTGCAGCGCCTGACCGAGTTGCGGCGCGGCTTGTGGGACCGCCTCGGCGCGGGCCCTGCCACGGACGGCGGGGCATCGGTGGTGGATCTCACGGCGGCCCGCCTGGCCGCGCTGGCGGAGAGCTGGCCGGGCTTCGTGCGGCCGCCCGGCTCCATCTGCTGCTACGTGCAGGCGGTGCCGGACGCGGGCGGTGTGCGGGCCGTCGTCAACTCCGTCTCCGCCGGGTACGGGCGTGGCCTGTCGCGGCTGCACCGGCTGGTCACGCTGGCCGGCGGCGAGGCGCCGCCCGTCGAGGAGCTGCGGGCGGCGCAGGGCGACGTGCTGGTGGCCGAGTGCCGGGGCCTGGCCGGCGGCGGTCTCAACGTGCGGCCCGCCACGGCGGACGTCGCGCTCGATCACCCGTTCACCGCGCCCGACGGGCATCTGCCGGTGGTGACGCCGGCGGAGCTCACCGTCGGCTACGACCGGGAGCATGACCGCCTGACCTTGCTGGACGGGTTCGGCCGGCCGGTCAGGCCGGTGCATCTGGGCATGACGGCTCAGTACTGGTTGCCGCCGTGGCTGCAGTTCCTGGTGCGGGTGTTCGGGGAGCCGTCCACGGCGATGGTGCCCGGATGGGTGTTCCGCACCCGGAGCGAGCCGCCGCAGGAGGGCGTGGTGGAGCGCTGGCCCCGTATGGACGTGGGGCGGGTGACGGTGGCGCGGGCGGCGTGGCGGATGCGGGCCGGAGCGTTCCCGGTGCCGGCCAAGGGGGAGAGCGAGGCGGCGTATCTGCCGAGGCTGGCCGAGTGGCTGGCCGGGCACGCGGTGCCGCGCCGTTTCTTCGCCCGGATCGTCGATGTGGGTCAGGGGTTGCTGGCGGGGCTGCTCAGCAAGGACCGCAAGCCCATGTACGTGGACGTCACCGACCTGCTGCTGCTGACCGGCTTCGTGCGCACGCTGCGCGACCCGGGCGCGCTGCTGGTTGTGGAGGAGGCCCTGCCCGACCCCTCCCAGGCTCCCCGTTACGGCGACGAGGCGCGGGTCACCGAGTACGTCGTCCAGCTGTCTTCGAGGCCGGCGTCATGACGGCGCATCCGAGCGCGGGCGAGGACCGGTGGGTCAGCGCGCACCTGTTCCACTTCGGCGACCTGGACCCGCTGATCATGGGCGTGGTGGGGCCGGTGACGCGGGAGCTGGTGGCCTGCGGGACGATCCGCCGCGCCTTCTTCCTGCGTTACTGGGAGGGCGGCCAGCATGTGCGGCTGCGGCTGCAGGTGCCGGACCCCGCCCGTCAGCAGGACGTCCGTGACCTGGTGCGCGAGCGTGCTGCGGCGCATTTCGCCGGCCATCCGTCCCCGGAGGTGGACGCGGCCTCCTACCGGGCGTTCGCCGCCGCGATGGCCAGGGGCGAGCGCCGTACCGGCTATGACGATCGGCTGCACGAGCCGGGCACGGTGGCGTTCATCGGGTACCTGCCCGAGTACGAGGCGTACGGTGACGCCGCGTGCGTGGCCGCCGCCGAGCGTCACTTCGCCGTCTCCAGCCGCCTCGCCCTGGAGGTGCTGGCCGCCGGCACGGACATGGGCCGCCGCACGGCGATCGGGCTGGCCGCGCTGACCATGGCGGTCGCCGCGTGCGAGCCGGACCTGCCCTCGGCCGCCCACCGCCTGGCCGCCGCCATGCGCGGCCCCGCCACGGTGGAGGCCGGGGTGGAGGCCGGGGTGGAGGCCGGGGTGGAGGAGGACTGGCGGCGGCGGAAGGAGGCGCTGCTCGCCCAGACCCGCAGGTTGTGGGAGGGCCCTGAGTCGGCCGGCGGGTTGTTGGCCGCGTGGGCGGCGTCGCTGCGGGCCCTGCGCGACGAGCTGGACGTGCTTCACGCCGAAGGCCGGTGCGTGCCGCGCGATTCGGGTTAGCCGCACGCGGCCCTCGCGCTGGCGGCGCCGCCCGAGCGGCGCACGGTGGCGCTGATCCTGATGCGGTGCGTTCATCTGTTCCACAACCGGCTGGGGCTGCGTGCCGGAGCCGAGCAGCACACGACGTTCCTGGCGGGCCGCGCCGTGGCCGGTCTCGCCGACCCCCGGAGGTGGTCCCCCTGACTCCCGTCTGGCACTGCGTGCACGTCTACTACCACGCGCCCGACAAGGACGCCCTGCTGCTGGACGCGGTGCGCCCGCTGCTGGAGGGGCTGCGCGGCGAGATCGAGCAGGCGTACGTGCTGCGTCACTGGCGGCAGGGCCCGCATGTGCGGATCAACGTCAAGGCGGCGCCCGAGGTGTGGGAGCGGGTGGTGCGGCCGCGCGTGGACGAGGTCGTCGGCGCGTACCTGCGCGAGCACCCCTCCACGGTCGTGCTCGATCCGGCCGGCAGCCTGCCCAGGCACCGGCTGATGGCGATGCGGGAGCAGGAGCGCGGCCCGCTGACGCCCTGGCCGCCGGACAACTCCATCCGCGACGCCGCCTACGACTCGCGCCGGCACGTCCTGGGCACGGACGAGGAGGCCGAGCTGCTGGCCGCGTTCTACACCGACGCGACCCCGCTGCTGTTCGGCATGCTGGAGCACGTACGGGACGGCCAGGACGGCAAGACGGGGCTGGCGCTGAGCCTCATGCTGACCATCGCGCACACCTCGCAGCGCATCGACCGCAGCTACCTGTCGTTCCGGATGCACGCCGAGGGGTACCTGACGTGGGCGGCCGACCCGGCAGCGGCCCGCGCGTCGTTCGAGCGGGTGTTCGCCGAGCGGCGGGCGGCGCTGACGGGGCGTGTCCGCGACGTCGTGGCCTGCCTGGACGACCCGGGCGCGGCGGCGGTGCCGTTCGTGCGGGAGTGGGCGGCGCTGCTGGAGCGCTACCGGCCGCGGATCGCGGCGATGATGGACGACGGCCGGCTGGTGCAGCCGGCGATCGAGCCGGGCGAGGCGTTCGCGGCCCGGCCGGGCGAGCCGCGCGCGCCGCATCGGGAGCCGAGCGAGCTGCAGCGGCTCGTGTTCGACAACCCGGCCTACCACGAGGCGATCTTCCGCAGCCCGGCCTTCCGCCGGTATCGGGTGCTGCTGAACTACACGTATCTGCATCTGACGCGGCTCGGGCTCACCCCGCTGGACCGGTTCAGGACCTGTCACCTGCTGGCGGACGCGGTGGAGGACGTCTACGGCGTGTCGGGGGTGGCGGCGCTGCGCCGCTTCACCGGCGTCACGGGGCCGGCGGCGCGTTCCTGAGGTAGGCGGTGAGTGCGGGTCTCAGCTCGGCGACCAGGCCGGCGGCGCGTGCCGGTCCGGCGGCGCGTGCCGGTCCGGCGGCGGAAGCCGGCGGCATCCTCGCGCTGTCGTTCACCGCTTACGCCGGCGCGTCGGTGCCGTTCGTGCAGACGCTCGGCGTCGGCATGGCGGTCGTGATGCTGGTGGACGCCACGCTGGTCAGGGCGGTGCTGGTGCCGAGCCTGATGCGGCCGGCCGGCCCGCTCAACCGGTGGCGCCGCCGCCTGTGGCGGGGGTGGCGGCGTGCAGCAGGAAGGCCAGCACGTCGGCGAGCAGCGCATGGTCCTGCTCGCGGGTGGCGCCGGCGCCGTGAAAGCCGTGCTCCTCCACCCGCAGCAGCACCGGCAGCCCCGAGGACGAGGCGGCCTGGAGGCGGGCGGCCAGTTTCGCCGGCTGCCACGGCGGCACCCGCGCATCGCGCCGCCCGGCGGTCAGCAGCACCGCCGGATAGGGCACGCCGTCCTCCACCCGCAGGCAGGCGTCGGCGGCGAGCAGGCCGCGCAGACCCTCCTCGGTGGCGACGCTGCCGAACTCCGGCACGTTGATCGGCCCGTTCTCGGTGAACTCGGTCCGTGTGGTGTTCACCGTCGGCACCTGCAGCACCATGGCGGCCCACAGCTCCGGGCGGCGTACCAGCGCGCCGCCCGCCGGGATGCCGCCGGCGCTGACCCCCTCCCCGGCCAGCAGGCCGGGTCGGGTGTAGCCGAGCGCGAGGAGCTGCTCGGCGCAGTCGACGAAGTCGGTGATCGTGGTCTCCTTGCGCGGGCCGCGCCCGGCCTCGTGCCACTGCCGGCCGTAGGCGCCGCCGCCGCGCAGGTGCGCCATGGCGAAGACGCCGCCGCGCTCGTACCAGGCGAGCATCTCGGGACGGAACCACGGCAGGTCGGCCACGCCGTGCGAGCCGTACCCGGTGAGCAGGGCCGGATTGTTCCCGTCCAGCCGCAGGTCCTTGCGGTGGACGACGGTGAGCGGGATCTGCGTGCCGTCCCTGGCGGGCACGCGCAGGACGCGGGCGCACACCTCGCCGAACCCGGCCGGAGTGCGGGGCGCCGGCCCCGTGGCCTCGAGGGTGTCGCCGTCGTAGCGGTACAGGCGCGGCGCGTCCGTCCATCCGGAGATCAGCAGCAGCGCCTCGGGCCGCTCCGGGTGGGCGGCCCACTCCCAGACGGCGCCCTCCACCGGCAGCGGCACGTCGGCGGGCTCCCCACCGGACAGGGGCACCTCGCGGATGCGGTGCACGCCGCCGTCGAGGTCGCGCACCAGCAGCCGGTCGCCGGCCACCAGCACCGCCTGCACCACGCGCTCACTCTCCGGCACCACCACCCGCGCCTGCGACAGGTCGGGGGCGGCGAGCGGGACGGCCAGCACCCGGCAGCGGGGCGCGTCCCGCTGCGAGACCAGGTAGAGGGTGTCGTGGCCGATGGCGAAGGCGGTCACGCCGTCGTCCACGCCCGCGACCTTCCGCCACGGGCAGGTCGCCGGGTCGGCCAGCCCGGCGCGTGGCGCCACGTACAGGGAACAGTCGCTGAGCTGCTCGCTGGTCTGGGGGCCGAGCGCGCTGTGGGAGACGAGCGCCAGCATCCACGCGCCGTGCGGCGGCACCACCAGGAAGGGCCGGTCGCGCGGGGCCAGCTCGATGCGGGGGTTGAGTCCGCGCGCCAGCACCACCTGGTCGCGGGCGGGGTCGTCGCCCAGCCGATGCAGGAAGGAGCGGCTGTCCAGGCGGCGCCGCTCCGGCGGGGCGTCCGATGCGGCGTCGAAGCGGTGGTGCACGAACGACCCGGTGTCCGGCCAGCTGACGAACGCGAAGCGGGCCGTGGGCGGGATCGCCTCCAGGACGGCGCCGGAGCCGGCGTCGACGACCTGGATCGTGCCCTCCTCCGAGCCGGACGCGGAGACGGCGCAGGCGACGTGGCGGCCGTCGGGCGAGGGCACGAACCAGTCGATGGCGTGGTGGGCCTCGCCGGGCAGGATGCCGGGGTCGAACACCGTCCTGGTGGCCCCATCGGGCTCGCGGACCATCAGGACCGGTACGCGGGCGGCCGGTTCGCGCGCCAGGTAGAACAGGCGCTCCGCGGCCGGGGTGAAGCTCGCGTACTGCGCGTGAGCGGCGCCGAGCTCGCGGATGCGGGCCAGCAGCTCCTCCCTGCCCGGCAGGCCGTCCAGGTGCTCGCGGGCGTGGCGGGCCTGGCCGTCGAGCCAGTGGTCGAACTCCTCGCCGCCGGCCTCCATCCAC
The DNA here is from genome assembly GCF_040609855.1 of Nonomuraea sp. NPDC004580. Taxonomy (NCBI): domain Bacteria; kingdom Bacillati; phylum Actinomycetota; class Actinomycetes; order Streptosporangiales; family Streptosporangiaceae; genus Nonomuraea; species Nonomuraea sp. NPDC004580. Next base: position 82,394 of record NZ_JBEXLH010000004.1, read on the forward strand.
CGGTAGGGGTCGTCGAGCGTGACGCCGTGCAGGACGTCGCGGACCACGTCCACGCGGGCGATCGGGGGGATGTCGCTCATCGCATGATCCTAAAGGCATGATCCTCAAGCCCGGTCACGTCCGCGCCGAGCAGCGCCTTGAGGTCGCCGTACAGACGTAGAGGCCCGTCGGTCACAGCGGCGCCGCCGATGGTCCTGCCGCGGGCGCGCTCGTGGCCTTCCACGGTGCGGTGGCGAATGTAGCTCGTGACCGTTCGCTACCTGGGACGCTTCCCGGCCGACCCGCTGGAGGTGCCGAACGAAGTCCTGGACGTCGTCGCCGGCCGGTGGGGGATCGGCGAACGATGCGGGCGAGCCTGGGTTCGCGACAACGCCGGCCGCGAACCCGGGCGAGGATCGATCGGCCTATCGCCCGCTGGACGCGCCGGCGACCAGTGGCAGCGAAATTGACGTGCCGGCCAGGTCGACGGTGACCTTGGTCCCGGTGCCGGGTTCGGCGTCGGTCAGGTCGTCGTTGGTTCCGGTCAGGATCAGGCCCAGCCGGTGTCCGGCCTTGAACTCGTAGTCCTGCGGCAGCATCCTCCAAGTGATCTCGTAGGGTTTGCCCGGTGTCAGCGGTGCCGGACGGCTCAGCGACCTGTGGTTCTGCGCATCCAGGATCGCTCGGGTGACTACCTGGAAGCCGGAGGTCACCGTGTTGTCGGCGGCCCTGCGGTAGCAGCCGTCATCCTCGGCTGTGCCCTTGCCGATGCAGTCCTTGCCGTCCACGAGCTTGAGGCCTTGCCCACCGGCGGGGTCGACGCCGTGGATGCGGGTGTCGGTGCCGTAGTCGACGAGCAGGACGCCCAGGTTGGCGGTCGGCTTGTTCAGCTTGAGGCGCAGGCTCACCGACGGTGTTCCGGACAGGCGCGTCGGCTGTTTCAGCGGCGGGGTCAGGAAGGCCAGGCGGTCAGGGTTGGCGGTGCCGGGGTTGCCGGCCATCGCGGCTTCGGTCCGCAGGGTGTCGAGGTAGCTGCCGGTGCCGGTCGAGGGCCTGCGGCCCAGTGAGCCGTCCTGCTGCGGTCTGAGGGTTGTCGTCCGCGTCGGTGCCGGCCAGTCGGCCTGGGTGACCCAGCGGTCCGGGCCGAGCTGTACGTCGGCACGCGGCTGCCGCATGATGTTGTTGGAGACGCCCATCAGTTCGTGGTCGAACCACTGGTGCAAGGTGTCGACCCACACGTCGCGGCGGGCCCAGAACGGGTCGAGGTGCCCGTACTGGGTAACCCAGACTTTGCGCTCGACCCGGCGGGGCAGCTTGGACCACCACTGGGAGAACTGGTCGGCCATCACGTTCCGGTCGTGCATCCCCACAACCGGGAAGACGCTGGCGCGCACGTTGCGGACGTTCGAGATCGGTCCCGTGCGGTAGTCGCGTTCGTGCCAGTAGGCGTTGTAGTTGCCGGTGGCGTCGTCCGAGCCTTCGTTCATGCGCTGATGCACCGCCGCGCATTTCTCGTCCGGGTCCTCGTCGACCATTTTGGCCAGCCATTCCTGGCCGCCCTTGAAGTCGGTGAGGGTGCCGTTGGCGCGCCACATGTCGTACCAGCTGCTGGGCGCGGCGAGCGGCACGATGGTCTCCAGCCCGCGCACTCCGGTGCCGGCGAGGCCGATGGCGAGGGATCCTTCGTAGGAGTGGCCGATCATCCCGGTGCGCCCGGTGGTCCAGGTGGCTTTGACCGGGTTACCGTTGTCGTCGTAGGCGATCGCCCGGCCGTTCAGCCAGTCGATGACCGCCTTGCCGCCCAGCACGTCCGACGCGCCGCCGGTGGTCGGGCAGCCGTCGGACAACCTGGTGCCGGCCATGTCGACGGACACGAACGCGTACCCGCGCGGCACGAAGTAGTTGTCGTAGAACAGCGGGAACTTCGTCACGTTCCCGTCCGCGTCGTACGTCTTGTGATCCAGCTCGAAGCCGGCCCCCGGCTGGTCGTAGTACGGGCTTTCGTGCATGATGACCGGGACCTTGAGCCCGGAACCGGACTCCTTCGGGCGGATGATGTCCACCCGGACCAGGTCCTTCTTGCCATCGCCGTCACTGTCGGCAGGCGACTGCACGCGGACGTGCTCACGGATGGCGTCTTCGTAGGAGAAGACGGGCTGCGTGACCCCGCCGGAGATCTCGATCGCGGGCTTCGCCGCCGCCGTTGCGGCGGGAGCACTCGCGATCACGGTCGCGAGCGCGGTGGTGGCGAGGAGCGCTCGCCGTTGAACGTTTGACATGTGCATTCCTGTTGAGCTGTGCGGAACGAGTTGCCGCTTCGTGGGCCGAGGTGTTCTCAAGCCGAGTCGAGGGCTTCGGTGATCTTGCGGTTCATGTCGGCGACGGTGGGGCTGGGCCGGTCCTGGTGGGCGCGGGCGGCGATGGCCTTGCCGTTGGCGGGGCTGGTGCTAGTCGTCGATGGCCTGGTAGAGGGTGGTCCAGAAGTCGCTCATGAGGTGTGCCGGGTTCGGGACCGAGTAGCCGACCTGGGTGAGCAGGATGCCGGTGAGGTCGTTGGCGGGGTCGGCGTAGGCGGAGGTGCCGGCGCCGCCGTCCCAGCCGAACTGGCCGATCGGCGCGTAGTCGCCGCGGTAGGTGCGCACCGCCATGCCCATGCCCCAGCCGCCCTGCTGGCCCTGGCCGAAGGAGATGTGCACGCTGTCGCGGGCCAGCGCGGTACGGGCGGCGTTCTGCTCCGGGGTGAGCTGGTTGGTGGTCATCAGCTCCACCGCGGGCCGCGACAGGATTCGCCTGCCCTCGTGGACGCCGCCGTTGAGCAGCATCAGGAAGTAGGCGTGGTAGTCGTCGGCGGTCGACACCAGGCCGCCACCACCGCCCTGGAACGCCGGAGCTTCGCTCCACCGTCCCCCCTTGGCCTCGTCCCAGACGAGGAACTCGCCGCTGGCCGGGTCGGGGGCGTACAGGGTGGGCAACCGGTCCAGCTGGCCGGCCGGCACGTGGAAGCCGGTGTCGCGCATGCCGAGCGGTTCGAAGACCCGCTCGCGCAGGAAGTCGCCGAACGCCTGCCCGCTCACCCGGGACACCAGCACACCGACCAGGTCACTGCTGATCTGGTACTGCCACTGCGCACCGGGCTGATGCATCAGCGGCAGCTCGCCCAGGCGGCGCATCCACTCATCCTGCTCCGGCACCTCGACCGGCAGGTTCGGCGTCAGCCCCCGCTCGAAGATCGCGTTCAGGATCGGGGTGCCCAGCGCCGTCATGTCCATGCCCAGGCCGAACGTCGAGGTCAGCACGTCCCGCACGGTGATCGGCCGCCGCGCCGGCACGGTGTCGTCCAGCTCGGCGCCGACGCTCCTCAGCACCCTGCGCTCCGCCAGCTCCGGCAACCACTCCTCCACCGTGTCGTCCAGCCGCAGCCGGCACTCGTCCAGCAGCACCATCGCCGCCGCGATCGAGACCGGCTTGGAGGTGGAGGCCATCCGGAAGATCGTCTCCCGCCGCATCGGCGCCCCACCGTCATGGCGCATCGTGCCGATCGCTTCCACATGCGTCCGGCCGCCACGGCTGACCAGAGCGACAAGTCCGGGAATCTTCCCGGAATCGACATGCCGCGCCAGCACGTCCCTCAGCCTGCGCAGCCCCGTCGCGGTGAAGTCGCTGTGTCCCATGATGAGTCTCCTCTAGAGAATTGTTCTGATCTTGCTGAGCCCGTTCGCGGCCTGAGGATTCTCAGGCGCTGGGCCGTTCATGACATCCACGATCGCCGGTCACCCTGATACCGGCCCGTCGCCGTCCTGACGCCGCCGCTGACTACGGCAGCGGCCGGCCGACGGTGAGCGCGTGCACGCCGGTGGGGACCGGGGCCTTCGGTTGCCACCGGTCACGGCGGCCACCGTGCGGCGAAGCTGGGCGCGTAGTCCTTCAGCCTGACAAGGTGCGTGCGGGCCGTCTCCCGTGTGCCGGCTGCGATCATGCCCGGCGCCTCCTGGGCGGGCATGCCCATGAAGAACCGGTCGGCGCCTTCGCGTCCTATCTGCTGGTGTTCGGCGACGAAGCCGCGCATCTCCTGCTCGTAGGCGGCGAACGCCGCCGGGTGCTCGCCGCCGGCGACGGCCAGTTCGCCGGCCAGGATGTAGGCGCCGATCAGCGCCTGGGAGGCGCCCAGTCCCGAGGTCCGCGCCGCGCAGTAGCCGGCGTCCCCGAGCAGCACCACCCGGCCCGAGAACCAGTGGTGCATCTCCACCTGGGCGTTGGCGTCGAAGAAGAAGTCCTGCGCCCTGCTCATCTCCTCCAGCAGGAGCGGAATGGGCCCGCCTTCGCCGGCGAACTGCCCGGCCACGATGCGCTTGTGCTGCGCGACGTCGTCACGGTCGTAGGCCAGCGGTCCGGAGGCGAAGTGCAGCGCCGCGTAGGCCTTGGCGTTGTCGCGGATGCTGAGGATGTCGGCCGCCTTGCCCGGCATGCCGTGAAGCCGGTCGGAGCCGGGCAGGCGGAGACGGCCGGGCAGGCTGAAGGTCGCCGTGTACATGCCCAGGTGCCGGATGAACCGCTCGCATGGCCCGAAGGCCAGCGAGCGGGTGCGCGAGTGCAGCCCGTCGGCGCCGGCCACCAGGTGGAAGCGGCGCGGCCGGCCGCGTTCGAAGGTGACCCGCACGCCGGCAGGGTCCTGCTCCACCGAGGCGATCGAGTCGCCGGAGACGTACTCCACCTCCTGGCGGGTGGCCTCGTACAGCGGGCCGATCAGGTCGGCCCTGAGGATCTCCAGGTGGTACGGGCTCCCGCGACGGTCCGCACACGCCGCGCCGCCCGGCCGCGTGTTCAGCTCCTGGACCCGCTCCAGCAGGGCCATGCGGTCCAGCACGTCCAGAGCCTCGCCGCGCAAGCTCACCACACCCCCGCCCGCACGCAGCCGAGGGGCCCGCTCGACCACGGTGGGGGTGAAACCGTGATGGCGCAGCCAGTACGCCAGAGCGGTCCCGGCGACGCCGGCGCCGGAAATGAGGACGTCCATCACCATGCTCCATCGAACCAACGAATCGTGCGATTCGAGGATCAAGTACGGTGAACGCCCGGAACAACGACGAATTTCGAAAGATCCCTTCAGTGAGAGTGAACGGAGCAGGTCAGGCGTGGAACTGCGCGACATCGAGATCTTCCTGACCCTGGCCGAGGAACTGCACTTCGGCCGTACCGCCGCCCGGCTGTGCCTGTCGCCCGCTCGCGTCACCCAGGCGATCCAGAAGCAGGAGCGGCAGATCGGCGCGCCGTTGTTCGAGCGCAAGAGTCGCACGGTACGGCTGACGCCGGTCGGGCAGCAGCTCCGCGACGACCTGCGGCCTCTCTACGCCGGGCTGAAGCACAGCGTGGAGCGGGCCCAGCTCGCCGGTCAGGGCATCACCGGCATCCTGCGTGTCGGCATGCTGCCCGCCAACGCCTACGACCTGCGCGCCTACTGGGACGTCTTCCGCCTCCGGCACCCGCAGTGGAGGCTGCGCGTCCAAAGCACCCAGTTCAGCGACTCCTTCGCCACGCTGCGCCGCGGTGACATCGACGTCCTGATCACCTGGCTGCCCATCGACGAGCCCGACCTCACCGTCGGACCGGTCCTGCTCGCCGAACCCCGGGTGCTGGCCGTCTCCACCGGCCACGAGCTCACCCGCCGCACCTCGGTCTCCCTGGAGATGGCCGCCGACTTCCAGCACCCGCACTCCGACACCCCGCCCGACTACTGGTACGACGCCTTCATCCCGCGCGAGACCCGTCGCGGCCGCACAATCGAGCGCGGCCCCGTGGTGCGGAACACCGAAGAAGCCATCACCCTCGCCGGCATGGCCGAGATCGTCGTGCTCTTCCCCGCCCACATGACCCGCTACTGGGTACGGCCGGACATCACCTACCTGCCCGTCACCGACATCGGACCGCTGCCGTACGCGCTGGTGTGGCGCAGCGACGCGGAGAACGACCTCATCCGGGCCCTGGCCGAGGTCGCCCGCGATCTCGGCCCCCTCGCGCCAGAGGGCTGACCGCCACCACCACGTTGAGTGCGGAAGCATCCGGCGGATCGGACGCCATCAGGTACAGCGCCGTCCCCAAGGGGTGAGGTCGGCTGCTGGAGGGGAGCAGGCTTGTGCAGGGTGGTGGGGACGGCACGAAGCTGGTCCGCCCGTTGGTCGAGCGCGCGGTACGGCACGGGGTGCGCAGGATCGTGCTCGCCTCCGGGCGGACGGGGGTCGGTACGCACCTCGGCCGGGTCGTCGGGGCGCCGCTAGGCGGTGCGGCGCAGGGTGAACCAGAAGGTCGGGAACGGGTTGGTGCCCGGCGTGACGTCGAGGAGCTCCCAACCGTCGAATCGGGTGCGGATCTCGTCGGCGGTGACGCCGGCCGCCCACGGCGCGATCTTGGCGGCCGGGCCGCCGGCCGGTTCGGGGCCGTACCCGAACATCAGCAGCCGCGCCCCCGGAGCGGCGCGCCGGGTGAGGCCGGCGGCGTAGGCGTCGCGGCGGTGCAGCGCGACGCCGCAGTAGCAGCTCAGGTCGAAGAACAGGTCGAACGGGCCCGCCGCGTCGAGGTCGTCGAGGCGGATGACGCATCCGTGCAGCAGCTTCACCGCCACCTGGGCCTCGGCGGCCTTCTCCTTGGCCTGCTCGACGGCGCCGGCGACCAGGTCGACGGCCGTCACCTCCCAGCCGTGCCGCGCGAGACAGACGGCGTTGGTGCCGGTGCCGCAGCCCAGCTCCAGGACGCGGCCGGGCGGCAGGCTCCGCGGCCCCTCGATCAGGTCGGCCAGCTCGGGCGGTGACATGCCGATGTCCGCCCGGTCACGCGGACCGGACGGACACATCGGGATGGGAAGATGCCCTTACGGACGGGCGAGGGCGTACATCTTCGTGGAGCCGACCTTCACCGTGGTGCAGTAGTACTCGGGGCCGGCGGCGTTGGCGGCGCTGTTGCACGACTTCGCGCCCGCGGTGGTGTACGGGAACCAGCGGACGATCACTTCCGCGGAAGCCGGCGCCGGTGCGAGGACAGCGGTCATGGCGGCGGCAGCGACAGCGGTCGACATCGCCAGAGAGACGCGCCTCATGGCAAGCTTCATGCGCCAATCCTTTCGAGGTGCGGAGCCGCAGGGGTCGCGAGCGGCTCCATCTGCGGAACTTCGATGCGAGCCTAAAGATCAGGTGTCTGTTTTCCGCCTGATTTCCGCACGGTTCCTGATCTTCACGCCCGTACACTCGTGCAGGGTGTGAAACGGGAGGATCGCTGATGGAGAAGCCGGACGGTAACGCACCGGCGATACTGTTCCGCCTGCTCGGCCCCGTCCAGCTGGAAGTGGGCGCCGAGAAAGTCACCTTCTCCGGCAAACAGGGCGCCCTCCTGGCCGCGCTGCTGCTGCAGGCCGACCGGGTGGTCTCCACCCAGCGGCTGGCGGAGGCGATCTGGGCTGAGCCGCTGCCCAGCGGCGCGGCCTCCCGGGTCAGGATGCTGGTGTCCGAAGTGCGGCGCGCCTGCGCGGCGCTCGGCGCCCACGCCATCCACACCCAGCGGCCCGGCTACCTGGTACGGCTCGGCCCGGCCAGGCTCGACCTGGCCTGCTTCCAGGACCAGATCGCGCTGGCCAGGCAGGCGCCGGCCGAACAGGCGCTCGGCCACTACGACGAGGCGCTGCGCTGGTGGCGCGGCGCCCCGCTGGCCGGCATCACCGGCTCCTACGCCGAGACGCAGGCCGGATGGCTCGACGGGCTGCGGCTCGACGCCCTGGAAGAGCGGCTGTCGGTGCTGCTCGCCCTGGGCAGGACCACCGACGTCGTCACCGGGGCACGCGCGCTGTCGGGCGAGGCCCCGTTCAGGGAACGCCTCCACGAACAGCTCATGCAGGCCCTGTACGAGAGCGGCCGCCCCAGCGAGGCCCTGGAGGTCTACCGCCAGTTCCGCTACCGGCTGGTCAACGAGCTCGGCCTGGAGCCCACCGACGAGCTCCAGCAACTGCAGCACCGCATCCTGCGCTCCGAGGCCAACCCCCGCCGGCCGCAACGCCAGGACGGGCCGCCCGCGCTCCCCGTGCCCAGCCAGCTCCCCGCCGCGCCCGCCTCGTTCACCAACAGAAGCGACGAGCTGGCCGAACTCGACCGCCGCCAGAGCTTCGAGACCGGCCACGTCGGCGTCACCGTGATCAGCGGCCCCGGCGGCAGCGGCAAGACGTGGCTCGCCCTCCACTGGGCGCACACCCACCGCGACCGCTACCCCGACGGCCAGCTGTACGTGAACCTGCGCGGCTTCGACGGCGCCGAGGAACCGGTGCCGCCCGGCACCGTGCTGCGCCACTTCCTGACCGCGCTCGGCGTGCCGCCCGCCGTCATCCCCGGCGAGCAGGAGGCGCAGGCCGCGCTCTACCGGTCCGTCCTGGCCGACCGGCGGGTGCTCATCGTCCTGGACAACGCCAGGGACAGCGCCCAGGTGACGCCGCTCATCCCCGGCCGGCCCGGCTGCACCGTCCTGGTGACCAGCCGTAACCGGCTGGTGAGCCTGCACACCACGCACGACGCCCGGCTGCTGGAGGTGGGCGCCTTCTCCGACGAGGAGGCGCACCGGATGCTCGCCCGCCACTTCGGCCCCGAGACGATGGCCGCCGACCCCGGCTCCGTCGCCGTGCTGCTCAAGCACACCGGCGGCCTGCCCCTGGCGCTCGGGGTGCTGGCCGCCCGCGCCACCGCCCACCCCGGCTTCCCCCTGGCCGTCCTCGCCAGGGAACTGAGCGACCCGGCCACCAGGCTCGACGCCCTGCAGACCGGGGACCTCGGCGCGGACCTGCGCGCCGTGTTCGCCTCCTCCTACGCGGCGCTCGATCCGCCGGCCGCGCGGCTCTTCCTCCTGCTCGGCACGGTCCCCGGCCCCGAGATCGGCCTGCCCGCGGCCGCCGCACTCGCCGGGCTTCCGCCCGCCGCGACGCGCACGCTGATCTCCATGCTGGAGACGGCCACCCTCATCCGGCAGCACGCCCCCGGCCGCTACTGGATGCACGACCTGATCCAGCTGTACGCCGCGGAACGGGCCGAAGCCGACCTGCCCGCCGAGGCCCGCAGGCAAGCCCTGACCCGGCTGGTCGAGACGTACACCGACACCGCCTGCGCCGCGGACCGGGCGCTCTACCCGCACCGGCCCGCCATCCCCCGGCGCGCGGGCCGGCACGTCTTCGCCGACGCCGCAGCCGCGCTGGCCTGGTTCGAGACCGAGCTGCCGTGCCTGCTGCCGGCGCAGGTCCTGGCCGCCGAGCTGGGCATGGACGCCGAGGCGTGGCAGCTCGCCTGGGGCATGAACACCTTCCTGCTGCGCCGCTCCTACACCCGCGAACGGCTCACCTCCTGGGAGATCGCGCTGGCCGCCGCCGGACGGCTGCGCCTGCCGTACACCACCGCCGTCGTCCACTGGCACACCGGCTACGCCCACGCCGCGGCCGGCCGGATCGACGCGGCGGCCGGCCACCTCGACCGGGCGCTGGAGCTGTTCGGCCAGGCCCAGGACCGGCCCATGCTCGCCCAGGTGCACCACACGTTCGGCTGGATGTGGAGCGTCCACGGGCAGCCGCGGCGCGGGCTCGGCCACGCGCAGACCGCGCTGCGCCTGCAGCGCGAGGCCGGTGATCCGATCTGGGAGGCGAACGCGCTCAGCGCCGTCGGCTGGATCCGCCTGCAACTCGGCGAGTACGACGCCGCGCGCGAGGCCTGCGAGCAGGCCCTCACCCTCTTCCGCCGCCACCACGACGGCGGCGGCGAAGCGGCCACCCTCGACAGCCTCGGCCTGCTCGCCTTCCACCAGGGCGAGTACGAACGCGCGCTGGACTACTACGGGCGCTGCCTCGGCCTGCGCGAAGGCACCGGCAACGCCTCGCAGAGCGCCGACACGCTGGTGGCCTTCGGCGACACCCACCACGCGCTCGGCCATACCGCCGAGGCCAGGGCCGCCTGGCGCAAGGCGCTGACGCTGTACGACGCCCAGCACCGCCGCGCGGAGGGCGAACGGGTGAGGCAGAAGCTGCTTTCGCCCTGAGGATGTGCCCGTGGTCACACCCCGGTCGGCGACGGCTTCCTAAGCTGCAGGAGACAACCGGAGAAACGGGGGAGAAGATGCTCAAGAAGATCGTTACCGCCACCTCCATCGCGGGCCTGCTGGCCACGGCCGTGGTGCTGTCCGGCGGGACGGCGGCAGCGGCAGCGGTGACGTCGGGCGTCGCACGCCAGTTCCCCTGGGAAGCCTCCATCGCCTCCCCGGACGGCGGCCACCAGCCCGACGGCGGCTACCACAACGACTGACGCCTGAGTGGCCGGCTTCTCCTGCCGGCCTGGCGGCCCAGGGCGTTCATGGGTTCTGCCCGGCGGCGTCGCCGGCGGCCAGGAAACCGGCGATCTGGGCGGCTCCCGTCCGCTGCAGCCAGGTGCGCAGGTCCATCAGGCCGGGGTGCAGGGCGCGGGTGAAGGCGACGTCGGCGCGGTAGCCGCGTTCGTTGAGCCAGGTGTAGGCGTAGGCGAAGTCCGCGCCGAGCCGGGCGATCACCTCAAGGGGGATCTGGACGTACGGCAGCGGCCGGCCGACCGCCTCGGAGATGGCGGCGGCGATCCGGCGCGGGGTCAGTTCGTCCCCGGCCAGATCGACCGCGCGGCCGATCCACTCGCCCGGCCGGCCGAAGGCCAGCGCGGCGAAGGCGCCGACGTCGTCGACGGCCATGATCTGCTGCGGCACGTCGGCGGCGAACGCGGTGGCCACGGCGCCGTCGTGCAGGTGGTAGGAGCCGGTGTAGTTCTCCATGAACGACACCGGGCGAAGGAAGGTCGCGGGCAGGCCGAGCCGGGTGATGTGCTGTTCGATCCGCCACTTGCTGATCGTGTTGCCCGGCAGTTTCTCGGTGTCGTGGCGGCCCGCGCCGGCGAGCGAGGCGTAGACCAGGTGCCGCACACCTGCGGCGTGTGCCGCGTCGGCGACGTTGCATCCCCAGCGGACCTCGTCCTCGGCCGAGAAGCCGGCCGGAGTGCCCGGAGAGCCGACGGTGGGCTGCACGCTGAACAGGCCGTAGGCGCCTTCGGCGGCGGCGGCGAGTGAGGCGGGGTCGTCCATGTCGGCGCGGACGAGCTCGGCGCCCGCCCGCGCCAGCGCGCGGGCGGCTGCGGCGTCCGGATCGCGGGTCACCGCCCGTACGTGCCGGCCGCCGGCGAGCAGGTGTGCTGTGACGGCCCGGCCCTGCAGGCCGGTGGCTCCCATCACCACGATGGTCTTCACGATGTGTCTCCAGACGGAAGGCATGCGGAGGCCACCTGCTTAAATGGGGTGGCCCTCCGGTTCTGTGTGAGTACGATATGGAGGGCCACCCCGTTTTTGCAAGCCCGCCGGAGGACACATGCCGCCCCACAGCCGTACGGCCGCGCGTCCGATGCGCGCGGACGCACGCCGCAACTACGACCGCATCCTGGCCGCGGCCGCCGAGGCCGTCGCCGAGCACGGAGCCGAGGCGTCGCTGGAGGAGATCGCCCGGCGCGCCGGCGTCGGCTCGGCCACGCTGCACCGGCACTTCCCCTCCCGGCAGCTGTTGCTGGAGGCCGTCTTCCGCGACAAGGTCGAGGCCCTGTGCGCCACCGCCGCCGGCCTGGCCGCCGAGCCCGACCCCGGGCAGGCGCTGGCGAACTGGCTGGGAGCCGTCGCCAGGCACGTCGTGACCAACCGGGGCCTGGCCGCCTCGCTCATGCGGGGAGCCCACGACGGCGATCCGAGCCTGGGCGCCACCTGCCACACGATGATCACCGACGCGGGAGCGGACCTGCTGGCCCGCGCATGCCGGGCGAACGCCGTACGGCGCGACGTCTCGATCACGGATCTGCTCAAACTCGTCAACGCCATCTGCCTGGCCGTTGAGCACGAACCCGACGGCGCGGCCCAGGCCGACCGGCTGCTCACCCTCGCGCTGACCGGAGTGCACCCGAAGGCGGGATCCTCATGGGCAACGGGCTGAGTCCGCCCGTTGCGGTCGTGGGGCGCCGGTCACGCGGACGAGGTTGCCGGCGGGGTCACGGAAGGCGCAGTCGCGCACCCCGTAGTCCTGGTCGATGGGCTCCTGCACCACGTCGGCGCCCGCGGCCTGCAGGCGGTCGAAGAACCCGTCGAGGTCGTCGGTGGCCAGGGTGACGGCGGCGTAGACGCCCTTGGCGATGAGCTCCAGGATGGTGCGGCGCTCCTCGTCGGTGACGCCGGGGTCGGGCGCCGGCGGATGCAGCACGATGGACGTGCCGGGCTGCCCGGCGGGGCCGACGGTGATCCACCGCATGTCCTCGAAACCGGCGTCGGCCCGGACCTCGAAGCCCAGGACGTCGCGGTAGAAGCGCAGCGCGGCCTCGGGGTCGGTGTGGGGCAGGAAGGTGTGCTGGATGGTGACGTTCACGCCGCTCACACTAGGCACGACCACCGGGCGCGGGCTTCTCGATTCTTGACCGGTCTGGTCACCTGCTTGCTCAGGCACGGCAGGATGCCCGCCGCGGCCTGGGAGTGGTCACGCCGGTAGACGCTCGGCGGCACGCCGACCAGTCCGGCGAACCTCGTGCTGAACGTCCCCAGCGAGGAGAAGCCCACCTCGAAACGCACGTCCGTGACGCTCAGGTCGCCGCGGCACAGCAGCGTCATCGCCCGCTCGATCCGCCGGGTCATCAGGTACGCGTACGGGGACTCGCCGTAGAGGCGGCGGAACTCCCTGCTCAGGTGCCCGACCGACAGGTGCGCTCCCCGGGCCAGCGCCTCGAGGTTGAGCGGCTTGGCGTACTCGCGGTCGATCCGGTCGCGGACCCGCCGGATCACGGCGATGTCGCGCAACCGTTGCGCCTGCGCGCGTCCGATGTCCATGGACATCATCGATCAAGAATCGAGAAGCGCCCGCTGGTACGGCGGGTTAGCGTCGTGAGCACGTAACCACCGATGACGACCAGGCAGGTGACAGTGATGAGCACGGACGGTTTCTCCGAGGAAGAACGCAGGGCGATCAAGGAGCGTGCGGAGGAGCTGCGGAAGGAGGCGACCAGAGGCCGTGGCGGCAAGGCGGCCGCCGCCGAGCTCGACGTGCTGTCGAAGATCGCGGAGATGGAGCAGCCCGACCGCGCCGTGGCCGAACGTCTGCACGCCATCGTCACCGCCCACGCCCCGCAGCTGTCGCCGAAACTCTGGTACGGACAGCCGGCCTACGCCAGGAAAGGAAAGGTCGTCTGCTTCTTCCGCAGCGGGCACGTGGACAAGGAGCCCTACTCCACCTTCGGCTTCACCCCCGAGGCGAACCTCGCCGACGACAGCGGCCTGTGGCCCACGTCCTTCGCCGTGACCGAGCTGAGCGACGAAGCCGCCAAGACGATCACCGACCTCGTCAGGAAGGCCGTGAGCTGACCGCGGGCGGTCAGGTCTCCCGGGGGCTGCGCCGCCTGGCGGCGTACGGCGCCGCGAACAGGTACAGCCCCGTGAACATCTGGAGGGCGAGCGGGAGCAGCGGCAGGTAGAACACCCACTCGGCGATCTCCAGAACCCCGGCGACGATGCCGGCCAGGACGGTCACCGTGAAAACGATGGACAGCCGGCGGTGTGTCTGCCGAACCCATGTGTTCCCGGTCATCGAGACCTCCTCTGCTGGACGGGCGGCTTCAGGCCGGAGCGCACCTCGTGCGCTCTCTGGCAGATCACGCTAGGCGCGGCCCAGGGGGCGGCGCTTCTCGATTCGTGACCGGTTCGGCTACTTGGACTGGAAGCGGATGCGCGATGGTGAAGCCCGAGGCCGAAGGTCAACCGCCCTCCGCGTCGGCCTTCGCGTGGTGAGCGGCGAGGCCGACGGCCGGAAGGATGGCCTGGTCGACGATGTCGGCCAGGTCCGCGTCGCTGGGAGGCGTGCCGTCCAGCAGGCGCTTGGTGACCAGTGCCTCGCCGATGTCGGCGACCACGGGAGTGAGCAACGCGGCGGGGAAGTGGCCGCGATGGGCGTAGTGGTGCAGCACCGTGCTGGTGAACGTGCCCCCCCGGCGGGCGAAGACGTTCTCGAAGAGCGCTTGGGAGACCTGCGCGGCCCCCAGAGGATCGGTGAGGATGGCCGCGACCGCTCGGCCGGCCGGGCTGAGCATCCAGGCGCGCATGAGCTGGAGCGATCGGATGAGGTCGCCGCGCAGATCGTCGGCTCCTGGGGTGGGTTCCTCGACCGGGTGCGCGTGGTAGAGCGCGTCCAGTAGCACCTCGATCGGGTCTGACCAGCGGCGGTACAGCGTGGTACGGGCGGTTGCCGCCCGCCTGCCGATGCCTTCCATGGTCAGCCGGCCGACGCCGACCTCCAGGACCTCTTCCAGGACCGCGGCGTGGATGGCGTTGGCCACTTCTTCAGCACTGCGCCGCGTCCGGCTGCTGTGATCTCTCAATCGTCGCCCCTTGATCGACCCCAGGGCCCATCTTACTTATGGAGGAGGCGGGCGCACCGCGACCGGGCCGGGGCCACCCGGCCGCGGTGGAAGCGGTCAGAACGAGATGACGGCCGTGGCGAAAGCGTCGATGACGACAGGTTCACCGGGTCGCGCCGGCGAGCTCACCGGTTCTCCTGGCCCGCTGCTCACGCCCGTCTGCTCCACCTGGCCGAGCTGCGCCTCATCGGCAGTGATCGCGATGGTGATGGGGTCGGCCGTCTTGTTCACGAGCAGGAGTTTGCGATCACCGCCCGCCGTGACGAAGCCCTGCGCATGGATGCGGCTGTCGGGATAGCCGAACACCTGGGTAGCCGTGGTGACGAGAGAGTCACCGGGGGCGAAGTGGCGCAGCAGCAGCTGAAGTGCCCGGTACCGGGCGTTGGGCGCGCCGCTGTCCCAGTCGATCAGCGTGGTGCCGGGAATCATGCCCGGGTAGTCCATGAACTCCGCGATGCCGACGAGATCCACTCCGAGCTCGACGAGCCGGGCCCACAGGTAGGACTGCATCGACGCGCTAAGCGCCCAGTACTCCTGCGGGATTGTGGGGGCCGGGTTCATCAGGTCCGGCGGGTATGACCCCAGTTCGTTGATGAAGGTCCGGGCCCCGGGGGCGAGCCGGCGGCGGATGGCGTCGATGTGGCGTACCTGGTCGAGGAACGCCTCGGCTTGGGCGAAGAAGAGCCCGCGCCAGTGCTCGAAGGGTGCGTTGCCGTGTTCGGAGATCGGGTTCACGATCTCAGGTGAGGCGTAGAAGTGATAGGAGAAGGCGTCCAGGGCGATGCCGTCGGCGTGATTGGCCGCGTCCAGGAAGTGCCAGAAGTATTCCGGCTCGCGGGCGACCGGGCTCAGGGACAACCCGATGAACTTCATCTCCGGGTCGAGAGGACGCAGCCGCTCCACGATGGCGTCGTAGAGCCGCGTGTACAGCTCGGGCGGGATGCGGTGCCCCATGTCGGGCTCGCACAGCACCTCCCAGTATGCGAAGCGGTAGTGGTGGCCCGATTCGTGCCACCGGCCGAGTTCGTCGGTGAAACCGCCCGCGATGTACCAGCTCGCGATCCGGTAGAAGTAGTCGGCGACCTCCCGCAACGTCGGGTCGCGCAGTTCGGTGCCCTGCTCGTAGTCCCAGTGGGTCTCGTAGGGATCCTCCGCGACCGGTACCGGCTCGGGAGTGACGAACATCCAGGCGGGGATCGTGGCGAAGTTCGCCACGACCGGCCGGCCCTGGGCCGCGTTCATGAAGTCCTCCACGAACGGGTCGAGCAGCTGGAAGTTCCACGACGTCTCATCGGCGGTGGGCGGAGTCAGGGCGGGCACCGCCAACCGGGGGTGGGAGTACCAGGGCAGGAAGCGCGCGAAGTCGGCGTTGAGATCGCGGAGCGCGTCGAACGCCTTGTCGTGGATCTGCGAACCACGGCGCAACGGCGGGGCGGTCCACATGTGCGTGGTCAACGTTGTACGCGACACACCGGTCCTGGTGTTCCAGTCAAGGCGCACCTCGGTGGACGGTGGCTCCGGAAGGTCGATGGTCATGGGTCTCTCCTTGTGTTCGCAGCGCGGCGAGGTGTACCCCTGGCCCGCTCAGGAAAGCTACGCTACTGTAGCTATACGCTTGTAGCTACACATTCGTAGCTAAATTTGGTTCCCAGTGCACTCCTCTTTGTCGGACTCCAACGACCGGAGCACGTGCACACCCCCCTCTGCGGACTACGCGCGAGCAGCCAAGGGGGTTCCTTTGAGGTGAGAGGTCAACCATGTCCATCGCTCCACCGGCCCCCGTTCACGAGGCCACTCCCATCACTCGGCGGGCGCTCGGCCCCGACCTCGCGCGTGGGCTGATGCTGCTGCTCATCGCATTGGCGCATGCGCATATGTACCTGTCCGGCCACGAGGCGGGCTTCCGCGGCTATGCCTTGGACGGCACCGCTGTCGACAAGCTGGTCGCCGGGGCGCAGATTCTCCTCGTGGACGGGCGAGCGCTGCCCATGTTCGCAGCCCTGTTCGGCTACGGCCTGGTCCAGCTCACCAACCGGCAACTCGCCACAGGAAGAAGCTGGCCGCAGGTGCGCACCGTACTGCGTCGCCGGAGCCTGTGGCTGCTGGCATTCGGGTTCTGCCACGCGCTCCTGCTGTTCTTCGGGGACATCCTCGGGGCATATGGGCTGGTCGGGCTCGTGCTCGTCGGCTTCATCCGGCGCGAAGACCGGGCCGTGCTACGGGCCGCGGCGGTTGGATTGGCGCTGCATGTCGTCGTGCTGTTCGGCTTCGGGCTGCTCACCATCTCCGCACCCAAGGGCGACACGCCCGCCGCCATGGCGGACCCGATCGAGGCGATCGTGATGCGGCTCATCGGATGGTCCGGAATGACGCCCACCTACTTCGCCGCCAGCGTGGTGCCGGCCTTCCTGTTCGGCATCTGGGCGGCCCGGCGCCGCGTCCTGGAGGACCCGCTGTCGAACCGGGACCTGCTCTCCCGCGTCGCCGTCGTGGGTACGATGCTGGCTGTCGTCGGCGCGGTTCCGCTGATGCTGATCGACACACGGATCTGGACGCCGTCGGATCTGGTGTCCGTGTCCGCGTACGCGCTGCACAGCGTGACCGGCATCGCCGGCGGGCTCGCGTACGCGGCGATCATCGGACTCATCGCCGGTCGGGGGCGGCGCGGCTATCCCGGCCCGCTCGTCAGGGCCCTCGCGGCCTGCGGCCAGTGGTCGCTGACCTGCTACCTGCTCCAGTCCGTGATCTTCGTCGCGGTGTTCGCCCCCTACGCGGGAGGGCTCGGCACGCGCGTCGGCGACGCCGCGGCGTCCGGCATCGCCGTGGTGACCTGGCTGGCCACCGTGGCCCTCGCCGCGCTGCTGGCTTCTGGCGGGCGAAGGGGACCTGCCGAGGCCGCACTGCGACGGCTGACGTACAGGCGAAACTGACCCACGCGAAGGATCCGCGAGCGGTCCTGGACAGGCAGAGATCGAGAAGCGCCGGCTTGTGCGGCGGGGTCAGCGTCGTGAGCACGTAACCACCGATGACGACCAGGCAGGTGACAGTGATGAGCACGGACGGTTGCTCCGAGGAAGAACGCAGGGGGATCAAGGAGCGTGCCGAGGAGCCGTGAGCTGGCCGCGGGCGGTCAGGCCTCCCGGGGGCTGCGCCGCCTGGCGGCGTACGGCGCCGCGAACAGGTACAGCCCCGTGAACATCTGGAGGGCGAGCGGGAGCGCTTCGGTGGCCAGCGTCCAGGCCGGGTCGCCGGGGTAGAGCTCGCTGCGCAGGTAGGCCCAGATGAGCGCGCGTACGGCGGCGACCCGGTCGGGGTTCTCGTCGGTGGTCTCGGCCGCGTGGAAGGTGGAGATGCCACCCAGCCGGTGCTCGGCCGGGCCGTTCATGTCCTCGCCGCGGCCAGGGGCCGAGATCATGACGCGGGCGGCGAACCGCTCGTCCACCGCTCCGGCCGCCGACCCGCTGGAGGTTCCTCCAGTGTCCGGAAGATCGTTCGTACGGTGAATGCGTGCTCGTCCGCCTTTCTTCGCGATAGTTCAGGACGTGGTGGGTTTTTGGTCAATGGGTGCCGCGCCTCGCCGGAGAGGAGCGAAACGCGCGGTTACCGTCGCTCTGCTGGTTGCGAGTCCTGGTCGATGAAGGGGAGAGGCCGATGCGCAACAAGACAGCCGACGAACCGCGAATCTCGGCGCATCACATCGTGAGCAAGCTGACCGGCGATGGCGCAGCGGACTCGACGACGCTCTGGGGCTACCTGGGCCCCTCCCGTGACGACGGGATGATCACCCTCTATCCCAGCCTGGAGAACCTCGGCGACAGCATCGAGTTCGCCAAGGCCGACATCCTCCACATCGAGGATGTGCCGGAGACGATCCTGCTGTTCGGCGCGAAGGCCGTGTGGATCCGCCGGGACGCCACCGTCGTCCGTCGTAGGACCGACACGGCCAAGACCGTGGGCACGTCCACGACGCCGGCCGGCGAGGTGACGGAGGAGGGTCAGATCGGCGACGGCACGCACGTGCGCAAAGGCCGTCTGCGCATGCGGATGATGCCGCGAGCAGCGGCGGCCTACGACTGCTATTCGCCGTGTTCCACCTGCCACAGCGAGTGTGGCGTCTGCATCTCGATCCCGCAGTGATGGCGGCCGATCTTCACCCCGCCGCATCGCACGACGGCGGTGCGGCGGCCATGGACGCCCTGGCCTACCAGGCGCCCTTCCTGATCGAACGACTCGTCAAAAGACGGGTCGCCGGCACCGCCGAGCAAGCGGAGGCGCTCTTTCTCGAGGCGAAGAAGTACATCGTCCTCACCCAGATCGACCACAGCATGCTCTGGCAGATGTACTCGCTGCGGGTCGACGAGGCCTGGCACGACTTCATCCTGTTCACCGGCCAGTACATGGAGTTCTGCCACCGATACTTCGGCCAGTACGTCCATCACCGCCCGAGCAACGCCCCGGATCCGGATCCGGAGCCGTCGCGACCGGTCGCCTCCTTCGGAGACTTCTGCGCGCGTTATGCGGAGCTCTTCGGGTCGCCGCCGCCCGACGAGTGGTACGACGCCAGGAACGTCACGACGGACCGGCGCGTGCTCAACGAACACGCCGGCCGGCTCGGGGTGCACCGCCGAGACGGCCTGGTTCATCTGAGCGACCCGGCCGGGGACGTCCTGATGACGGTGAACGACCTCGCCCATGACGCGCTGGCGTTCCTCGCCCGTTCGCCCGCCTTCCACGTACGGGAGCTGCCGGGCGGACTCACCGACGAGGAGAAGATCGCCCTGGTGGCGGCGCTGGTCGAGCACGGCGTACTCAAAGCCGGTGGATGAGACGGAGCAGGCGGGCCTGACCTATGCCCGCCTGCATCCGAAGAGCGGGCCGAACTCCCTGGTCGCCGAAGCGCTGGACATCGTACGGGCACCGAGCGGACGGGCACTCGACATCGGCGCCGGCCCCTTGAACGACACCTCCTACCTGCTTCAGGCCGGCCTTGAGGTCGAGGCCGTGGACACCGATCCGTACACGCTCACGCTCGCGGCCGAGATGAACGATCCCCGGCTGACGGTGGTCCACGCCGACGTCCGGGACGTGACGATCGCCCCGGCCGCGTACCGCCTCGTCGTGGCGATCCACCTCTTCCCGTTCCTGCCGCGCGCCGACCTCGGCCAGGTGGCGCACGCCATCACCGACGGCCTGTGCGGCGGCGGCGTGTTGTGCTGCACGTTCCTCGGCCGCGAGGACTCCTGGGCGAGGACCCGGCCGCACATGACGTTCATGTCCGCCGCCCAGGTGCTGCGCGCCTTCCCGCACCTGCGGCTGGTCACGCTGCGCGAGGAGCGCTACGACGGCTTGACCGCGGCGCGCCAGCCGAAGCGCTGGCACGTCTTCCGCTGCCTGTTCCGCAAGGACTGACCGTCGGGGGGAGGGGCGTCGTGGCCGCGCCCTAGACTCGGTGGATCATGGACGTACCGCGCGACCTCCCCTCCCGCCTGTCCGGCGCGTTCCTGGCCGTCGGCCTGCCCTGGCCGGACGTGCGGCTCGCCCACTTCGACGGCGTGCTGGCCGCGCTCGGCGAGCACGCGGAGGCGCCGCGGCTGCGCGAGCACGTCGGCAGGCTGCGCACGATCCAGGAGGCGTTCTTCGGGCACCTGGGCGAGCTGGCCGACGATCACGACGACGACCCCATGAGGTTGGCGCGGCACAGGAACGAGCCCTGCGTGAGCGGCGTACGGGACGACTGGGCCGAGACCGCGGCGCTGATGCCCGGCTTCCACGCGGCCCTCACCACGTTCGTCCGCGAGCTGCTGGGCGGGCCGCGCGAGGTTCCCGACTACCTGGCCGCCGCACCCCCCTGGGTGGAGACGCGTCCTGAGCGCGGCATCCGCGACGAGCCCACCGCCGGCCGCGCCCCCGCCGCCGACGCCCTGCTGCGCTGGCGCCAGGACCCCTACGGGCCGCGCGTCTGCGTCGTCACCGGCTCGCCCGCCGCAGGCAAGACCCGGCTGCTGTCCTGGTTCGGCTACGCAGGCGTCTGGGACTGGTCGGGCTATCCGGGACCGGACGAGGCGGCGATCCTCCTGCGCGGGATGGACGTGGACGACGCCGTACGCGACCTGGCAGGGCAGCTGAAGCTCGACGGCGCCGGCCTGGACGCCCTCGACCGGCCCGTGCTCGTCACCGTGGCCGACACCCACCGCAGCAACGACCCCGAGCGCGCGTTCACCGAGCTCGTCCTTCCCCTCGCCGTCAACCCGCACGTCCGCCTGCTCGTCGAGCTCACCCGTCCCGACGCCGGGGAAGGGCTCGGGTTGGCGGCGTTCGTGCTGGACCTGGACGACCCGCGCGCCACCGACCGCGCCGCCTTCACCGCCTGGTACGACAGCGAGCGGGTGCCGCGCTCGCCGTTCACCGCCGGCCAGGTCTACCCCTCGCCGGGGGTCGCCGCGCTCGCCGCCCGGGCCGAGGGCGCCGACCCCGGCCCTGACCTGCCGATCGACGTACGGGTGGCGCGTGCCTGGCTGGACGGCCTGTCGCCGGACGCCCGCGCCGCCGCCGGCACGCTGGCCCTCGCCTTCGGCCCGATCGGCCCGTATACGTGGCGCCTGCTGCACTGCGGCCGGCACCGCGACGCGCCCGAGGCCGCCGCCCGCGGCGTCGCGGAGGCCGCCGCCCGGCTGCCCCTCGCCGAGCCCGGCCTGCCCGCCTACGCCATCGGCCTGCCCTGCCTGGCCGAGATCGTCGCCCCGCCGGCCGAAGCGCACGGAGAGCTGGCCGCCGTCATGCGCGGCTGGCCGGTGTCGGCCGAGCTGTCCCCGCCCGACTACCTCACGCGCCACCTGGCCCACCACGAGCGCCTGGCAGGCGGGCCGGGCGCCGTCACCCCGCTTCCGCTCCGCCGCCCCGCGACCAGGGTCACCCGCGAGCTGCTCGACGACCTGTACGGCCAGGACGGCGTCTTCAGGCCGGACGACGGCGAGCTCCATCCCGCGATCGCGCACGCACCCACCCGCCGCTTCCTGACCGAGGTCGGCCTGCCCGCCGGCGGTCTCAACGAGCCCGACTGGACGGGCGAACATCGCCGTTTCGCCCAGCCGATGAGCGAATACTGGTCCGACGGCCTGGACGAGCTGCGCGCCTGCGCGGGCCTGCCGGACGACCTCGGAGCCCTGTTCATGCTCGACGCCATGGGCACCTGGTACCTCTTCCTCGACGGCCGCACCGGCCTGGTGTACGAGGTGCACGAAGCGCTGGAGAGCGCCCGCGTCGCCCACCGGCGCGTCGAGTCCTACGCCTACTTCGTCTACGTCGTCCACCGGGAACGCAGGCTGTGGTGCGAGGGCCGCGACGCGCACCGCGAGGCGGCCTACTGGTGCGCCGACGACCTCGCGCTCGAGCTGCACACGTACGAGCCGGAGGCCATGGCCGGCGAGGACGCCCTCTGGCCGCCGACGCTGGAGGACTACACGCTCCTCACTTAGACGGAACACGACGCGCGGCCCGTTCGTCCTCAGAGTGTGACCGTACTCGGGGAACTCGACGAGCGGCTTCGCGACGCGTCGGCCAGAATGCACCGCGCCGAACACGTCCGGCGCCTGCGCGAAAGCATCGGACAGCAGGTCGCGGACGTCCGCGCCACCCTGAAGGACCTGGAGCTCTCGCTGCCCCAGGAGGAGCGGGACGTCGCCCGGCTGGAAGGCGGTCCGTCCTCCGTCCTGGCCCGCCTGCTGGGCAACCGCGAGGAGCGCCTGGAGCGCGAGCGCGCCGAGGCGCTGGTGGCCGGGGAACGCGTGGACGGCCACCGGGCCAGGCTCGCCCGGCTGGAGGCCGACGCGGCGGCGGCCGACGCGGAGCTGGCCGCGCTGGCCTCCGCCTCCTTGGAGCACGCCCGGCTGCTGGCGGAGAAGGAGCAGCAGCTCATCCGCGGCGGCGATCCGCTCGCGCGGGAACTGGCCGATCTCGGCACGGCGCTCGACCAGGTGGAAGCCGACCTGCGCGAGTGCGAGGAAGCCCACCGGGCGGGGCGTGACGCACGCCAGGCCCTCGACGTCGTGCTGGGCTTCCTCGACTCGGCCAGGAACGCCTCCACCTTCGACGTGCTCGGCGGCGGCCTGCTCTTCGACGCCTACGAACACGGCAAGCTCACCCATGCCGACCAGGCCGCCTGGCACGCGCAACGGGCGCTGGACGTCTTCTCCCGCGAGCTGGCCGACGTCGGCGTCACGGCCCGGCCGGTGATGCCGACGGTGGACAGGCGATGGTTCGTGGACGTCTTCTTCGACAACATCGTCTTCGACGCGATCAAGCACCAGCGCAT
Organism: Nonomuraea sp. NPDC004580; assembly: GCF_040609855.1. Classification (NCBI taxonomy): domain Bacteria; kingdom Bacillati; phylum Actinomycetota; class Actinomycetes; order Streptosporangiales; family Streptosporangiaceae; genus Nonomuraea; species Nonomuraea sp. NPDC004580. Next base: position 105,143 of record NZ_JBEXLH010000004.1, read on the forward strand.
CGAGAAGAGCCGCACCGGGGTGAAGAAGCTGGCGGAGTGGACCCGCGACACCGTCACCTACCTGGAGCAGCGCCGCACCGAGCTGACGGCCGACCGCGCCCACCTGCTGACCCGCCGCAGCGACCTCCTGCGCCCCGCCTGACTCGCTACAGTGGACGCACTGCGATCATGGTGCCAGCCGGCTTTGGTGTCGGATGTTCGTCAATTGACTGCCACAACCCCATAGGTGGCCATATGACTGAAGAGGGTACTGAGAATGCCCCACTGCCAGCGGGCGATGAGCAGTTACCCGCGTTGGAGGTTCGGGGCCTGCGAAAGGCGTTCGGTGACGTGGTCGCCGTGACGCGGGTGGACCTGACGGTGCCGAGTGGTTCGTTCTTCGGGCTGGTCGGGCCGAACGGGGCGGGCAAGACCACCTCTTTGTCCATGGCGGTCGGGCTCCTGCGCCCCGACGCCGGGGCGGCACGGGTGTTCGGCGTCGATGTCTGGGCCGACCCTGTGCGTGCCAAGACGATGCTCGGCGTGCTGCCGGACGGCCTGGCGATGCCCGAACGACTGACCGGCCGGGAGATGCTCACGTATCTGGGGCTGTTGCACGGTCTGGAGGCCACCGTGGTTGCCGCGCGCGCCGACGAGCTGTTGACGGTGATGGAGCTGGACGGCGCCGAGCGGACGCTGGTCGGCAACTACTCCGCCGGCATGCGCAAGAAGATCGGCCTGGCCACCGCACTGCTGCACGGTCCTCGGCTGCTGGTCTTGGACGAGCCGTTCGAGGCGGTGGACCCGGTCTCGTCGATGACGATCAAGGCGATCCTCCAGCAGTTCGTCCGCCGAGGCGGCTCCGTGGTGGTCTCCAGTCACTCCATGGCGTTGGTCGAGCTGCTCTGCGACCAGGTAGCGGTGATCGCCGCGGGCAGAACGGTCGCCGAGGGCACCCTTGATGAGGTGCGCGACGGCGCCAGCCTGGAGGACGCCTTCGTGCGACTGGTTGGCGCGTCGAGCCCGGGTGAGCAAGGACTCTCGTGGTTGGCGTTCTGATCCGGATGAAGCTCGCGATGCTCCGGAACTCGATGACCGCAGGACACGCGGCAGAGATGACCCTGGGTGCCGTGCTCGGCCTGCTGACCGCGTCAGGCACGATCATGGTGGCGGTGAACGACGCGGCCATCTCCGCCGATGTGCTTGCGGCTGTGTTCGCCGGGTGGGCGCTCGGCTGGGTCCTCGGCCCGCTGTTCGCCGGCGGCGAGAAGAACGACCTGCGCCCCGAACACCTCACCCGCGTTCCGATGACGTCCAGGACGATGGCGAGCGGCCTGTTCGGCGTGTCGTTGTTCAGCGTCGGGGCCGCGGTCACGCTGCTCGCGCTACTCGCCCTCGTCGTGTTCGGCGCCCGACTCGGTCCCGGGCCGACGCTGGTCGCGGTGGTTGCGGTGCCGGCCATGCTCGCGACGCTCGTGCTCTGCTCCCGGATCACGGTCGCGCTGGTCGGCGAGATGATGCGCTCCCGGCTCCGCGCGGCGATGATCGCCATGCCGTGGGCGGTGATCGTGGCGTGCGCCTCGAACATCGGCATCCTGCTCGTCGTGCTCGGCGAGTCCCAGCTGCTGCGTGGCGGCTGGCCGGCCTGGCTGCCGATCATCCTGCGGGTGCTGCCCTCCGGCTGGGGCATCGCGGCCGTCGAGGCGGTGAGCCGATCCGACTGGCTGGTGGCGGGCGGTGCCCTGGTCGCGCTCATCGCACTGGTCGGCGGCCTGCTGGCGTTGTGGTCGAGGCTGCTGCACCGCCGCATCACGGGTGCGCTTGGCGCGCCGGCCGTCCGGCCGAAGGTGTCCACTCGATCCCTGCTCGGTCGGTTGCCCTCGACCAGGCTCGGCGCCGTCATCGGCAAGGAGCTGCGGACGTGGCCGAGGGACATGCTGCGGACATACTTCTGGTTCTTCGCCCTGTGGTTCAGCATCGCCTACACCGCGCTGCCGCTGCTCGCGGGCGTCACGGCCTACCTGCCCTGGGCAGGCGTCGCGCTGGTGGTCATCGCCGCAGCGTGCTCGGCGAACCTCTACAGCGCCGACGGCAGCGCGCTGTGGCTGACGCTGATGACCCCGGGCGTCGAGCGGGCGGACGTGCGGGGCCGCCAGACGGCGTGGCTGCTGGTCACCGTGCCGGTGGCCGTGGCGCTCACCGTGATCGGGGTCCTGATCAACGGGCAGAGCTGGCTCTGGCCGTGGACACTCGGCATCCTCGCCAGCTCGATCGGGACCGGAGCCGGCCTGCTGGCGCTGCTGTCGGTCATGGTACCCATCCGGATGCCTGACGCCCACCGCCGCAGCGCGAACCCCGCCACCGACAGCGGCAACCTCACCGGGCTGGTCTGGACGATGATCGGCGCCTCGGTCGCGGCCTCGCTGCCCGTCGCCGCGCTGGTGCTCGTGGGCACGTTACGCGACGACCCGCTGCTGCGGTGGTCCGGTCTCCCCCTCGGCCTGGCCATCGGCGGACTGTGCATGTGGTTGTTCGGGCGACTGGCCTACCGCAGGCTCGAGACGAACGGACCCGAACTGCTGGAGAAGCTGCGTGGCGGGAACCCGAACCTCCGCCCGCGGCCCGGGGAGCCCAAGGTCGTCCTGGTCGAGCCGTCAGGCGGGACCGGCATGCGCCTCACCGTCAGTCTGTGTCTCGGTGGTGGGTGGGTTCCGATGGCCTCCGGCGTGATCTCGTTGATCCTGATCTCCCAAGGCGGTACCTCGCAGACGCTGTGGACCTTCGCGACGCGGCTGCCCGAGCCGCTGCCCGTTCCGGTCGCGATCCTGCTGATCGGGCTGAGCGTGCTCATCTACGCGACCGGCGTGCGCACCCTGCTGACACTGCGCAGACGCCGGCGTGAACCGACGCGGATCTCGGCTTCCGGCGCACCAGCAGGACAGCTGCCGCGCCCGCGGTCATGAAAGTGGGGGATGTGAACCGCAAGACCTTCATCCGCACTGAGCTGGGTGCCGCCGCCTCCATTCCCGGGCGGCACGGCGTTCGACTGGCGCGCGATCGTCGCCGGCCAGAAGTTCATCTCGATCAAGGCCACCACGGGCGAGTGCTCGGTCGACCCGTGGTTTGCCCGCGATCTGGCGGGCGCCCGGTCGGTCGACCTGATCAGGACCGCCTACCACTACTTCACCGCCGGCCAGGACGGCGCCTCGCAGGCCGACCACTTCCTGCGCGTCACCCGGGCCCAGGGGCTCAGCTGGCGCAACGCGTACGAACCGCCGCCGGTGCTCGACCTGGAGGAGTGCATCCGCGACGGCAAGCGGCTACAACTTGCCGAGGTCCAGAAGTTCCTGGCGCGGGTGACCCAGGTCTCCGGAGTGCAGCCGACGATCTACACACAAAAATAGGACGAGGGCTGCGATCAGGCATGATTTCCGGATGGTGAGGATCGAGACGCCGTGGGGGCCCTGGGACGCCGCTCCGCTCGGCGAGGTGGTCGCGCTGATGCGCGGGCTGGCGGCGCCGTGGTGGGTGGGCGGCGGGTATGCGATCGAGCTGGCCGTGGGGCATTCGTATCGCGACCATGGGGACGTGGACATCGCGCTGCCGCGTCGGGACCAGCTCGCCGTGCGGCGGCTGTTGATCGGCTGGGACGTCCACGTCGCGGCCGTGGCCCAGACGCTGCGGCCATGGGCGCTGGACGAGGTGCTGCCCGAGCAGGCGCACGACATCTGGGTCCGCGAGCACCCGGAAGGACCATGGCGGTTCCAGCTCATGCTGGACGAGACCGAAGGAGAGGAATGGATCTACCGGCGTGACCCTCGGATCCGCCGCCCGCTGGCCGGGCTGACCATCGAGGAGGACGGTTTCCGGCGGCTTGCCCCAGAGGTGCAGCTGCTCTACAAGTCCAAGGGCATGCGACCGAAGGACGAGACCGACTTCGAGATAGTCCTTCCGATGCTGAGCGACGAGCAGCGATGCTGGCTGGATGAGGCGCTGGCGATGACGCACAGCACGCACCCCTGGCGCGAGCGCCTGCGCCATGAAGGCCAGGGTTTTTGAGGCCGCTCCCACCTGGGGCTTCGTCGGTCGGCTGAGGCGGGCGGGAAGAACAAGACTGTCATCCACGGACTTTCTCCGGCACGGTTGTCGGCGTCTCCACCCAGTCTCCACCCCACGCCGACAGGAGTTCCAGCATGTCCGAAACGGTGCCGCTACATCTCGCGGGCAACAACGCACCGGTCGCCGATGAGGTGACCCTGGAGCCGTCCAAGGTCGTCGGCGCGATCCCGGCCGAGCTGAGCGGGCAGTTCTTCCGCAATGGGCCCAATCCGCGTACCGGCTGGTCGCCGCACTCCTTCGCCGGTGACGGCATGATTCACACCATCGCGCTGGAGGGCGGCAGGGCGCGCTGGTACCGCAACCGGTACGTACGCACACCGCTCTACGACCACCCCGGCCAGTCCCGCTTGGCCCTCGCCTTCAACCAGGAGACCGGCCGGATCGACTACCGCGTCACCACCGCCAACACCCACCTGATCACGCACGCGGGCCGGCTGTTCGCCCTGGAGGAGGGCGGTTTTCCGTACGAGGTGACGCCGGATCTCGCCACGATCGGGGCGCACACCTTCGACGGCGCCCTGCGGACCCCGATGACCGCGCACCCGAAGACCTGCCCGATCACCGGTGAGCTGCTGTTCTTCGGCTACCGGCTGCGCCCGCCGTACCTGACCTACTACCGCGCATCGGCCGCCGGGGAGGTGGTGCAGACGCGGGTCGTGGACGTGCCGCGGGCGACGATGATGCACGACTTCGCCGTCACCCGGAACCACGTGATCTTCATGGACCTGCCGGTCGTCTTCGACCCGGCGCAGGCTGCGGCGGGCGGGCCGCCGTGGCGCTGGGACGACGGGCACCGCGCCAGGTTCGGCGTGCTGGCGCGTACGGCCGGCGACGAAGCGCCCGTACGCTGGTTCGACGTCGCCCCCTGCTACGTGTGGCACACCATGAACGCCTTCGAGGACCCCCAGGGCGACACGATCACCGTCACCGGCACCCGCGTCCCCACGCTGTGGCGTGACGGCGCCGGCGACCTGGCGGGCGGGCTCCCGGTCGTGTACCGCTGGACGCTGCACCTGACCTCGGGAGCCGTCACCGAGGAGCCGCTCGACGACGCGCCCAGTGAGTACCCCCGCGTGGCCGACTCGGTGCTCGGACTGTCCCACCGTTTCGGCTACACGACGAGCTTCTCCCTGGACGCCGAGCCCGAGCGGTCGGAGATCTACGCCTACGACCTCACCGGCGGCGAACGGGCGGTGCACCGCCTCCCGCCAGGCCACACCTGCGGCGAGGCCGTCTTCGTGCCCCGGGGGACCGCTGAGAACGAGGGCTACCTGATGACGTTCGCGCACGACCGGGGCGCCGGTACGAGCTACCTGGCCATCCTGAACGCCGCCGACCTGGCCGCGCCCCCGCTCGCCGAGGTGCACCTCCCGGTACGCATCCCCACGGGTTTCCACGGCAACTGGATCCCGGCCTGAGCATCGAGAATCGCAGGCTTACGGCAAGAGCTTGGCGAGAAGGGTGCGAAGTTCCTGGGCGCCGTCCGGGCCGAGGAGGCCGTCGAGGTCGCGTTCCATGCCGTCCAGGGCTTCACGCACCGCCGGGATGCGGTCGCGGCCGAGGTCGGTGAGTTGGAGGGCGTAGCGGCGCCGGTCGTGCGGGTCCTGGCCGCGGGACACGATGCCGGCCTGCACCAGCTCGTCGATGAGGGAGGCGGTGGCCGGTTCGGTCAGGTGCAGGTATCGCGCCAGTTGCTCCTGCGGGCAGGGGCCGAGCCGGTCCAGGGCCGGCAGCAGGGCGAAGTGGCGGGTGCGCAGGCCGTACGCCGCGAGCCGATGATCGCCGAGACGCCGCAGCCGGTAGTGGGCCTGCGCGATCAGGTGCTCGATGCTGCGGATGGCGGACGGCCCGTCGTCGGCGACGATCGTGGTCAGCAGCGTGGTGAGGCGCCGCCTCTCCTGCTCGGTGAGCGCGCCGGTGAGCCGGGCGTCGCGGACGGCGACGGCGTGGCGCATGCCGTCCAGGGCGCTGCGGCCCGCTTCGGTCAGCGACAGTACGTGGGTGCGGCGGTTGGCCGGGTTGCGGGTGCGGACGACGTAGCCCTTGTCCTGGAGCCGGTCGAGCAACCTGACCATGATCGTGCGATTGATGCCGAGCCGGTGGGCGAGATCCTGCTGCGAGGGGGAGTCCTCGTCGGCGAGGACGTCGAGCACCACGAACTCCCGCGACTGCGGCCCGTCCTGGACGGCATGAGCGGTGACGGCGGTGAACACGCGGCGCACCAGATGGCCGGTGGTCGCGTGCAGCGGTCCTGACTCGTCGTCTACGACGTTGCTCACCTGGTCGGGCACGCTCCTCACCCTAGCAGTCCAATCGTTCTGCCAATGACGGTTGCCTTATAAATAGTTGGAATGTTGACAGTTGAGATGATGCAGATCTAGAGTCCAGGCGCAACTCAGCGAAGGACGTGAAAAATCATGAATTCTGTCGCCGTCATCGACTCCTACCTCGCCTACCAAGAGACCGGGCAGGGGGAGGTGCCCGTGGTGTTCCTCCACGGCAGCCCCACTTCGTCCCATATCTGGCGCAACGTCATCCCGTACGTCGCCGATCGCGCCAGGGTCCTGGCCCCCGACCTGATCGGGATGGGCGCCTCAGGGAAACCGGACATCGGCTACCGTTTCGCCGACCACGCCCGCTACCTGGACGCCTGGTTCGAAGCGATGGGGCTGGAGGAGGCCGTCCTGGTCGGCCACGACTGGGGCGGCGCGCTGGCCATGGACCGCGCCGCCCGCCACCCCGGCCAGGTGCGCGGCATCGCCCTCCTGGAGACGTTCCTGCGCCCGCAGATGTGGGCCGAACTGCCGCAGGACGTGATCGACCATTCCCGAGCGCTGCGCACCCCCGGCCTTGGCGAGCGGCTGCTGCTGGAGGAGAACGCCGCCATCGAGTACGCCCTGCCCCACCCCTTCGCCATCAAGACCGGCCTCAGCCCGTACGACCACGAGGTCTACCGCGCGCCCTACCCCGACCCGTCGTCCCGCCGCCCGCTGCTCCAGTGGCCGCGCGAGATCCCCTTCGACCGCGACCCGGCTGACGTGGCCGAACGCATGGACGCCTACGGCGTATGGCTGGCCACCAGCCCAGAGGTGCCCAAACTGCTCCTCACGGTCGAAGACGGCGTCGGCATCGCCTCCCCGCAGATCGTGGACTGGGCCCGCCAGAACATCGCAGCCCTCGAAATCGAAGGCATCGGACCGGCGGGCCACCAGGCCCCCGAGGACCAGCCCCACGCCATCGGCCAGGCCATCGCCGGCTGGCTGAACCGCCACCGCCTCCTCTCGCCGCCCGCGTGATCGCCTGCTGTCATGCCGGGTCGTCATTCCCGCTGGATCTCCGTCGGCCGCTGCTGCTCGGCTTCACCGGGCCCGCCGGTCAGTCGACGCCTTCGATGATGCGGAAGTCGCGCTTGAAGCCGTCGGGGAGGGCCACCAGCGCGTTCTGGTACGCCTCGCTCTCGTATGTTGCGACGGCCTGCTCGAAGCTGTCGAACTCGATCAGCACGACGCGCTGCGCGACTCCGGCCTCGTGGGCGACGATCCGACCGCCACGGGACGGGAGGAGGGCAAGGTTGCGCCCGCCCCCGGCCTGGACGGCCAGACCGGCCAGCTTGTCGTAAGCGGCCAGCCGCTCAATGTCGGGAGTGTCGGGATAGACACTGACCCAGTAACCCTTCGCCATGGAAACCTCCTGTGTTGGACCGGACACGTCCGACTCCGATCGGACACTCAGATCGGTCGATATATGCGCAGGTTAGGGCTTGATGTGCGGCCGAGGGAAAGACCAGTTCGGGCTAGACTCAGAACGAATCGTTATCAATCGGCGGGGGAGGGCTCGTGGCGCCGGACACGGTGAGCCTGCGGTACTTCCTGGTGCTGGCGCAGGAGCTGAACTTCACCCGCGCGGCCGCACGAATCGGTATCGCCCAGCCCGCACTCAGCGCCCGGATGCGCCGCCTGGAGTCAGAGCTCGGTACGCCCCTGCTGCTCCGCAACACGCGAAGCGTCGAATTGACCGCGGCAGGTGCGGCTCTGGCGGAGGCCGCACCTGCCGCGCTGGCGGCACTGGACCGGGCATGGGACACCGCCAGGAGCGCGGCGGCCGGCGAACTCGGCACGCTGCGCATCGGATACAGCCTCAGCGCCGGGGCCGAGACGGTACCGGCCCTGGTGGACAGGCTGATGCGCGGCACCAGCGGGCTCGAGGTCGGCGCGGTCCCGATGGCGACACCGGAGATCACCCCCGCGGTCGCCGACGGCCGCCTCGACGCCGGCATCACCCGCAGCGAACAACCGGGCTGTGGCGTACGCAGGTACCTGCTGCGACGTCTGCGCATCGGGGTGCAGCTGGCGGAGCACCATCCGCTGGCCGGCCACCCGGAGATCGAGATCGCCGACGCGGCCGCGTACCCGCTGAGGCTCCCGGACCGTGCGGCCAACCCCGTGATCCACGATCAGCTGTCCGCACTGTTCCAAGAGGCCCGGCCACACCCTCGCTTTCACACGCTCGCGGTCTCTTACGACATGTCCCAGCGCGACCTGCGCGACGGGGCCACCCTCGCCCCGGCCGGAGAAGCCGCGGTCACGGTACAACCGGCCGGCCTCACCTGGCGGCCGCTGCGCGGCGCACCCAGCCTGACGATCCACCTGGTCCTGCCACGCGAGCAGTCGCCGCTGCACCGCCGCATCCGCGCCGTCGCCAGAACCCTGGCGCAGGAGCTGCACTGGCTGTCGGACTGACGCGCAGGACGGGGACGGTCACGTACTCCTGAACAACCGGTCCAGATGCACGTCGATCGCGGCGAGCGCGTCCTGGGGCTCGATCACGCCGAGTTCGATCAGGGAGGTGAAGCCGGTGAGGGCGAGGAGCAGGTTGGTCTCGGTCGCCGGGTCGCGGCCGGGGTCGATGTGCCCGTCGGCGATCGCCTGGCGGACCACCTGCTCGACGAGGGCCCGCCCCTGGACGAGGCCGCGGCGCGCCTGTTCGTGCACGGCCTCGTCGTGCAGCGCCTCCAGGACGTAGGCGGCGCTCATCCGGCTGGTCGCGCGGGCGTCGGCGTGCAGGGGGAGCATCTCCGCGAGCGTCAGTCGCAGCACGTCACGGGGGTGCGGACGGTCACCGAGCTTGTCGAGCCCGTGGCGTACGCGCACTGAGGTCTGCTCGGACGCGAAGTCCATGGCGAAGGAGAGCATGGCGGTACGGGAGGCGAAGTAGTGCTGCAGCTGCCCGAGCGACATGCCCGCCTCCTGCGCCACCACGCGCATCGTCAGCTGGGTGACGCCGCGCCGCTCCACCACCCGCCACAGTGCGCGGGCGATCGCTTCGCGGCGTTCGCGGTGATCCACCTGCTTCGGCATCGCCGGCCCTCTCCGTCGTCCCCCGAGACTTTCCAATACAGTTGACATAATACATCTGACCGATAACCCTGGGATCCACCCAAGGGAAGGAATCGTCATGTCCGAAGAGCCGAAGGTACGAACCGCAGAAGGCGTGGTGCAGGGGCGCCGGCGGCAGGGCCACGCGGTGTTCCGTGGCATCCCGTACGCCCGCCCCCCGGTCGGAGCGCTCCGCTTCGCCGCGCCCGCGCCGCCGCACCGCTGGGAGGGGACGAGGCAGGCGGTCGAGTTCGGCCCCGTGGTGCCGCTGTCCCTGCCGATCGACGTGCCCCCGCAGGGCGGCGACTGGCTGACGCTCAACGTCGGCACGCCGGATCCCGGCGCGGCGGGACTGCCGGTGCTGGTGTGGATCCCCGTGGGCGGCTACCTCTCGGCGGCGTCGAGCGACCCGATGTACGACCCGGCAGCGCTGGCCGAGGCGGGAGTCGTCGTGGTGACCATCAACTGCCGCGTGGGCGCGGAGGGATTCGCGTTCCTCGACGATGCGCCGCCCAACCGCGGATTCCTCGACCAGATCGCGGCGCTGGAGTGGGTGCAGCGCAACATCGCCGCCTTCGGAGGCGACCCCGGCCGGGTCACCGTGGGCGGGGTGTCCGCAGGGGCGGGCTCGGTCGCCGCCTTGCTGACGATGAAGTCCGCGCGCGGCCTGTTCCGGCGGGCCATCGCCCACTCGGTGCCGATGCTGCACAGCACCCCCGCGCTGGCGCGGCAGGTCACCGCCGCGTTCGCGGACCGGCTCGGCGCGGCGGCCCCCACCGCCGAGGCCCTGCGCGACATCGACCCCTGGCACCTGGCCGCAGAGCTCACCTCCTTCAACGCCGGCCTCCACGCGCACCGGGAGAGCTGGGGACGCCTCACGGAAACCGGCACCGCCCTGTGCCCCGTCGTCGACGGCGAGGTCCTGCCGGAAACGCCCTGGCCCGCACTGACCGGCGCGCGAGCGAGCGGGACCGAACTGCTCGTCGGCCACACCCGGGACGAGTTCCGGTACTTCAGCGTCATGGGCGGACGGTACGGCACCTTCACCGAGGAGGACGCCCACGCAGCCCTGGAACTGCTCGCTCCGCAGCCGGGCGGCGCGCGGGCCTACCGTGCCGCGTACCCGCAGGCAGGCCCGGAGGAACTGGTGGAGACGGTGTACTCCGACGCCCTCTTCCGCATGCCGTCACAGAAGCTGGCCGAGGCGAACGCCGCAGCCGGCGGCACCTCGTACCTGTTCGAGCTGTGCTGGGCCTCCCCGGCCCTCGGCGGCATCCTGGGCGCCTGCCACAGCCTCGACGTTCCCCTGGCGTTCGGCACGCTGGACAGCCCCGTCGGCACCCAGCTGATCGGTGAGGAGCCCACGCCCGAGGCCGTCGCGCTCTCCCGCGAACTCCAGGAGGCATGGGTCCGCTTCGTCACCACCGGCGACGCGGGCTGGCCCGCCCACCGGCCCGGTGAGCACCTCACCCGCGTCCTGGACGCCGAGCCGAAAACCCTGCCCTACCCCGAACAGGCATCCCGCCAGATCTGGGCGGACCACTTCCCGGCCCCCTTCGATCTCCCGTGATGGGGGGAGGTCACCAGCGGATCCCAAGGTATGGAGCGTCCGCCGCCGAGCAGACCTGGTTCGCCCGGATTGCGGCGTGGCTGGACATCGAACAAGGGCCCGTATCCGCGCGTCGGTGGCCGAACAGGAGACGTCCGCATTCGCCGGCGAGACGCACCTTCGCCACCGCGTCCGGCCTCGAATGACGCCCGACGCCGCCACCCTCGATCCTGACAGGATCTCCGCAGCCATCGTTGCGGGCTCCACGGCGCGCAGGCAGCGCCTCTGCTCCCGGGCGTCCAGCGGCCAGGCAAAGATATGCAGAAGGGGGGACGCGTGGACGGAACGGCTCCGGCGATCCTTCCGGCATGAACATCGTTGCCTCACTCGTCGTCGGCGCGGTCACCGCCGTCGCTCCGGTCACGGCCACGCCGCTGTCGTGGCAGGACTGCGGGGACGGTCTGCAGTGCGCACAGATCCAGGTGCCCGCCGACTGGGCCCGCCGAACAGGGCAGAAGGCCACGATCGGTCTCGCCAAGCTGCCGGCTCAGGACCAGGCCGGCAAGAAGGGCGTGTTGCTGGTCAACACTGGTGGGCCTGGCGAGCAGATCGGGCTTCTCCGTCAGGCGAAGGAGTCCTTCGCAGATCTGACCAAATGGTTCGACGTAGTGATTTTCGACCCTCGGGGGTTCGGCAAGTCCAGCGTGATCAACTGCCCCATCTCCGCACCGTTCGCCACCGAGTGGGTGTTTCCGAACAAGGAGGCATACGACGCGTACGCTGCGAAGAACCGCGCTTTTGGGCAAGCATGCGCCGAAGAGGCCGGACATCTGTCAGGAAGCCTCAACTCCTGGCAGATCGCGCACGACATGGAGGCGATCAGAAAGGCCCTGGGACAGGCCAAGCTGACCTACCTGGGAAACTCGCACGGCACCGTACTCGGGCAGGCCTACGCCGAGTTGTTCCCCCGCAAGGTCGGCCGGATGTATCTCGACAGCGTCTTCGACCACACCACCCCCGACCTGCGCGCCTGGCTCAAGCCCCGGGCCACGGCCCTGGAGGCCAACTTCAAGCGCTTCGCCGTCTGGTGTCAGAGCACCGCCACCTGCGCGCTGCACGGCAAGGATCCGGTGGCCGTCTGGGAAGAGGTGATGGCCAAGGCCCGCCGCGAGCCCATCCCCGCCCCCGAAGCCGGTCCCGGCGTACGCATCAGCGAGACCCAGATCGCCTCCCGCGCCCACTTCACCCACGAGGCCACCTGGGAGCGCCTGGCCGCCGGGCTCGCCCGGGCACAGGCCGGCGACGCCTCGTTCTTCGCCAAGGTGCAAGGAGCGCCGGACCCCGACCTGTCGCGCGTCATCCTCTGCGCGGATCTGCCCTACCCCGGGTACGGAAAGGTCAAGAAGCTGGAGGGCGTCCTGCGTCGCGATACGCCCCACATCGGGTGGCGGGCCGTGTGGCTCATGGCCAACCACTGCGCCGGCCTCCCGCCAACCAGGACGTACGCGCCTCACCCCATCAAGGCGCCCGGCCTGCCCCCCGCGCTCATCGCGGGCGGCGAGTACGACGACAACACCCCGACCGCGGACGGCCGCCGGCTGGCCGCCCAGCTTCCCGGGGCCCGCTTCCTGCCGGCCGTCGGCGGGCACGCGCTCTATCTCTCCGGCCACCCGTGCGTACGCGAGCACGTACACCGCTACCTGGCCACGGGCCAGATGCCGCCGCACGGCGCCTCCTGCGGCCCGGCGAAGTAGCGTTGCCGCTGTGTACGCCAGAGAGGGACTCTTCGTGCTCGCGGCCACGGCCGCGCTCATCGCATTCGCCATACTCGACGGCGAGCCGTCACCGTGGCCTGAGCTGCCCCTCCTGGCGGGTGTCAGCCTCGCCGCTGCCCTGCCGCTGACGTTGCGTGCCCGCTTCCCGCTGACCGGAGCGTTGCTGTCAGCGGCGATGGCTCTGCTCGGGCTGGCGATCCCAGGGTGGCAAGGCCGGCTGGTGGCCATGGTCATGTTCGGCGCGGCGGCCTTCCGCCTGCCGCGCCGCGCCTGGCTGGTGATGAGCCTGTCCATCGTCTGGACCACCGGTTACGGCCTGCTCATCCCGCGGGCACAGGCGGGGCTTTCCGCGGTCACTGACCTGGTCATCATGGGTGTCGCTCCGGTCGCGATCGGCCTCGCCCTGCAGCTGTACGGTGAGCGGGCCGCGCAGGCGGCACGGCTCGACCACGCCGAGGCCCGCCGCGCCATGGCTGAGGAACGCGCCGCGCTCGCCCGCGAGGTCCACGACAGCGTCGGCCACCACCTCACCGCCATCCGCATGCAGGCCACCGCCACCCGCCGAGCACTGCGTGGCCAGGCGCAGACCGCCGACAAGGCGCTGGGCACCATCGCCGAGCTTTCCGCAACCGCGTTGAACGAGGTGCGCGCCCTTCTCGACTCACTGCGTGAGGCACCCACCGGACCAGACCTGGAAGAGATCGAGAGCCTGGCCAAGCGGCTCTCCACCCCACGGCTGCCGATCTCGGTCCACCGCGCCGGGGCCGGCATCACGCTGCCTCCCGCTGTCGGCCATACGGTCTACCGCGTCGTACAAGAAGCGCTCACCAACGCCGTCCGCCATTCCGGAGCGGGCCACGTGGACGTGCACGTGGTGTGCGACCCGGCCGCTGTGACGGTTTCGATCACCGACGACGGCCACGGCCGCGCCGGGGCGGAGGGGCGGGGCATCAGAGGCATGCGCGAGCGGGTGGACCAACATGGCGGCACGTTCGTGGCAGGCCCGGGGCAGGATCACGGCTGGCAGGTGGAGGCCGTCGTGCCGATCGGGCCCGTCGGTTCGAGGAGGGCGGCATGATGATGCGAGTGGTGATCGCCGATGATCAGCCGGCCGTACGTGACGCATTGCGCGTGACACTGGACGGCGAGCCCGACATCAAGGTGGTCGGTGAGGCGGCCGACGGAGCAGAGGCCGTCCACCAGGCGCTGTGGCGGCGCCCCGACGTGGTGGTGCTGGACCTGCGCATGCCGTACGTCGACGGGATCTCCGCGATCCGGCAACTGGCCGGCATGGAAGCTCCGCCGAGGATGCTCGCGCTGACGACGTTCGACACCGACGAGTACCTCTTCGGGGCACTCCAGTCGGGGGCTTCGGGGTTCCTGCTCAAGGACAGCGACCCCGAACTGCTCCTGGAGGCGGTGCGAGCGCTGCACCGCGGGCACGGGCTGGTGGACCCTCAGGTCACCACCCGGTTGATCCACCGATTCGCGAGCCTGTCGCCCGCGTCCCCCGCCGAGGCGCACAAGCGGCTCACTGCTCGTGAGCTCGAGGTGCTCCGGCACCTGGCCCGCGGGCTGAGCAACGCGCAGATAGCCCGAGCCCTGACCATCGAGGAAGGCACGGTCAAGAACCACGTCGCGAGTCTGCTGCGCAAACTCGGGCTGCCCACGCGGGTGCGCGCCGTCATCTATGCCTACGAGCACGGCCTGGCACCGCGCCACTCAGACACCTGATCTCCAAGGAGGTTCCATGCCCTTGATCCCTCGGGGGGCAAGCCGGCGCCGGAGAGGCTGGTGGATCGCGGGCACAGTCACCGCGGTTCTCCTCACCGCGGCCGTGGCGCTGACCGCGATCGCCTTCCCCTCTGTTGCGGCCACCACCTGTCCCGGCTGTTATGGCCTGGAGCGGCTCCAGGCCGGCGTGTACGCCGAACCCGGCCTGGCGCCGGCCGAGCGCCGGCACGTGGCTGAGGTCGTCGAGCAGGCGAACAAGCGGGTACGTGCCTTCTTCGGCGGACGGGCAAGCACTCCTGACATCCTCGTTTGCCTGTCCGACGACTGCTACCGCAGGATCGGTGGTGGCCGGGAACGCGGCATCGCCGTACTCAACCGGTCGGTGATGCTGTCTCCGCGCGGCGTCGATCCCGTGATCGCCTCGCACGAGCTCACCCATGTGGAGCTTCACGCCCGTCTGGACGGCGCCGAAGTCCCGCAGTGGTTCGATGAGGGCTTGGCCGTCCTGGTCAGTGATGATCCCCGATACCTCGCCCCGGCCGGCGACCGTTGCCTGCGCGACTCCCGCCGAGCTTTGCCGGCGACGCTCGGCGACTGGCTCCGCACGGCATCAGCGGAACCCCATGTGTACGCCGAAGCCGCCTGCCAGGTAAGCCGTTGGGCAGCGACGAACGGCGGAGAAGAGGCCGTACCAACCCTTATCGAACGGCTGTCAGCAGGACATGCCTTACCTGACATTCAGCTGCCGGCAGCAGCCGTGACCACAGGCTGATCGCCCTTACCCTGACCAACGACGACCGGGGTCAATGAAGACACGTGGAAGCCGCTCAGGCGGTTCGGCAAGCATCTGCTGTCGCCGGTGAGCGCACGCGCCGGTTCGGCCGCGAATTCCGAAGAAACCACAGGTCAGATCCGGTTTGGCGGCCCATCACATGGTTCTTAACGGCACCCCGACTTGTCGGTCCGCATCCCTCGCGGTGGCGCCGGAGGAAGCGTACGCGATCGGGCTGATCCGGTGGCCGGTTTCCGGGTCCGGGCCGTCGGCAGCCGGCATGCGCCGATCTACGGCGGCAGACCCGACTGTGTGAACCTTGGTTATCTCGTGGAAGGCACGCTCTACCGTCCCGGCGCGGCGGCGGAACCGCCGGGACCGTGGGCGTGATCCTCGGGGAAGGCGTGGCTGTGGTGCAGGTGCATGGCTGCTCCAGGCGTCGGGAGGAGAACAGGTGAGGAAGCGAACAGGCGCATCGGGCGGGCGGCGTGCTGTTCGGCGGTGATGTCGAGTAGTGGTGCTGAGGCGGCCGTTCCGATGCTGCTCGACCCCGGTCTCGGTTATCGCCTGCGGTTGCGACAGACTGAGGACATGACCGAGGTGCGACCCGCTCCGAATGCCGATGCGGCTCGATGGTTGCTCCGGGCTGATGTCGATTGGTGGGATCTTGTTCGCTACGGCCCACCAGGCTTCGACGTGTACGTGCGTATCGCCTTTGCCCATCGGATGGAGGGTGTCGCCTCGGAGGGAGAAGATCGCGCCGTTCGCGTGGCACTCACGACTCTCGCGACATGCACGGCCACGCCTTCCAACGGATACGCGGCGATCTGGGAGGGGTGGACGGGCGGGGACCCGCCGACTCCTGAAGCGCCGCGGGTGGACATTCCTCATCGAGAGATGCTGCTCTTCACCGGCCCTGTCGAAGTATTGAGCGACGCGCCCACCCTCGCCTGGTACGGCTCTGCGCTGGGCGATCAGGACCCACACCTCGTGTGGCCCGAAGATCGGGCCTGGTGCCTGGCCTGCGAGGTCGACGAGGAGATCGAGTTCACCGTCGGATGTTCCGTCGACGCGTCCCAGGCTCTGACCGAAGCCCTGCCCGGTGCTGTTCGACGGGTGCACTACGGAGAGCCGGCACCGATGTACCGCGACCCGGCCTAACGGGCCCAGTACTCCCGAAGCTGCGCCGAGCCGCAAGGTAGCCGACCCCTTGCCCGGCTGACCACGGCCGCCGGGCCGCGTGCGGTGGGCGGTGAACGCTTCGGTGGCGGAGTCCACGGCACCACCGAAGGAGGGTGCCCGGGCCGTCCCCGCGGTCAGCTCGCTGCGTTCGTCCATCACCGGCTCCTGCCTGTCCGTTCTCGACCGTGCCATGCACAAGATGCCGGTCCCCGCCGTCCGGTGACACCCGTGGACGGTGGCGCACGTCACATCGCCGGCCGGTCACGGGGACCGGGCCCCCGGCATCTCCATGTCCGTCAGGCCACCGCGCGGACGATCCGCGGTGCGCCACCCCACGAGTGAGGACGAAGTCATGGAACCCCGTATGAACCTGATGGCCAGCGAGCTCGGCGCCAAGATCAGCAAGCGGATCTACAACGTAGCCCTGGCCATCGAGCGGTCGCCGCTGCCCAAGGCCGTCCAGGACCTGGTGATGCTGCGGGCCAGCCAGATCAACGGCTGCGGCTTCTGCGTCGACTACCACACCAAGGACGCCGCGGCGGTCGGGGAGACCGCGGTCCGGCTCCACCTGGTCGCCACCTGGCGTGAGTCGACCGTGTTCACCGAAGCCGAGCGGGCCGCGCTGGCGCTCGCCGAGGAGGGCACCCGGCTCGCCGACGCCCACCACGGCGTGTCCGACGAGACCTGGGCCCGGGTGCGCGAGCACTACGACGACGACCAGCTCGTCGCCCTGGTCTCCCTGATCGCCATGATCAACGCGACCAACCGGCTCAACGTGATCGTGCGTAACCCGGGGGGCTCCTACGAGCCCGGCATGTTCACCGGCCTGTCGAGCTGATCGGCGGATGAACCGAGGCCCGGCCCGAGATCGTTCGATCGGGCCGGGTTTGCGCATTCCGGGCCTGGGTGGCTCGGGTCTGAGTCGACGCCGTCCAGGACATCGGTGAATCCAGGAAAGGACCCAAAATGTTGATCGAATACACGTTGCGCGTGCCCGGGCGAGTCGGATCGCCCCTGACCGATCGATCAACGGCACCCCTGCAGGCCGACTAGGGCGCGCCCCACGCCTGGCTGGCCTTCGATGAGCGGTACGCGGTGTGCTGTACACGAGCGGGCTGGTCGCACGCGCATGGGCCGACGCACCATCGTGTACATGACGACCGCACTCGGCGCCTCCCTGATCGGCGACCGCTCCGGCTTCCCCCGGCCGGACAGCCACCCGGGTGGGACCTGGGCGGCGATCTCGATGGCGCGTGGCCTGCGGCGCATGATGAATGTGTCGCCTCCGAATGCAAGCCCGTAGTGGCGTAGCGCCACGATCCGGTCGGGTCCTCCCCGAAGGCCTTACTGCTGGAACCGCAGGTCGACGGCGGTCAGGAGGTGGGCGACTGACGGGTTCCTCACTGGCAGGTCGGGGCGTTTCGCGAGCCAGCGTTGGCTGCGGGTGACCAGGCCGGTGTGGCGGGGATCGTCGGGCGGCCAGTCCAGGGCGGCGTCGTGGTCGACGTAGATGGCCTGAAATTCCGGATCGTTGATGGCGTCGAGTTTGTCGGCGATCCACAGGGCCGCGTCGGCGGGGGAGACCGACTGGATGAGGATCCACACGTCGCGTTCCATCTGGATCATGCGATCGCTGACGCCCAGATCGCGCAGCCGGTCCAGGAAGGCCGCCACGTCGGCCGAGACGAACAGCCGGTCGCCGGCCTGGAGCTGGGCGATGCGTTCCCGGGTGCGACGGAGCTCCTCGGCCTTGCGCTGCAAGTTGTCGTCGATTTCGGTGATGGCCGCTTCGAACTGCTCGCGCGAGGCGGCGAAGAGTTCCTTGACGCGGGCGAGCGGCACGCCCGCCTCGGCAAGAGTTCTGATCTTGACGAGGTCGATGGCGTGCCGCGCGGTGTACCGCCGATAGCCCGAGCTGTCGCGGGGTGGTTCTTCGAGCAGCCCACGCTGGTGGTAGTGACGGACCGCCTTGGTCGTCACACCGGCGAAGGCCGCCAGCTGGCCAATGGTGATCACGGGCTCAGCTTAGACCCGGCCGAACAGTCGCCCGCCGAGGTCGACGCCGACCACGATCCCGTGCGGGTCACGGCTGAAGAAGCCACGCTGACCGACGAAGGCGCCGCTGGTGATGACGTACTCGTCCCCAGGCAGCAGCCCGAACTCGAAGGGTTCGTGGTCCTGCGGCAACTCCACCTCCGCCATCTCGCGAAGCTCCGGCTTGATCTTCGCCTCGAGGACCAGCCGTGCGCCTTCCGCGCGGATCTGGAGGGTCATCGCGTCGTTGGCGTAGTTTCCAATGATCTGAGCCGCCTTGTCATGATCGAACGGCTCAGGCTCCGGATCCTTGTCGATCACGCCGATGAAGTGCTCCAGCGCCCATCTGACGATCTCCTGGTTGCAGGGAATGCCGTTCGGGCCGGCGTTGGACGCGACGGCCACGGCGAAATTCCTTTCCGGCACGACCAGCAGTTCGGCGAACTGCCCATTGGCCGACCCACCATGACCGGCCAGCAGCACACCGTCGCGCTCCCGCAGGAACCACCCGAGCCCCACGCCGTCCCCCATGCTGCTCGCCCGCAACACCGCGGTCTGGACCCGCATCGTGCTCCGCACCTCGGCCGACACCACCTCGGCCCGCTCTTCACCCAGATGGAATCTGGCCCAGCGCAGCAGATCACCGATCGACGTCGCGATGCCGCCGCCCGGAGCATCGCCACGCCAGTGCCGCCACGGCCGCGAGACCGTCAGCGTGCCCCCCTGACCGAGGTCGTGCCCGACAGCGAACCTCCTGGTCATGACGTCCTCACGGGAGAAGAAGCTGCGCTGGAGCCCGAGCGGCTGGAGCAGCAGTTCCGCGACGGCCCGCTCGAAGGTCATGCCCGTGACCTTCTCGATCACCCTGCCCAGCAGGTTGTAGCCGCCCTGGCTGTAGGAGGTGCGCTCGCCGGGCTGGGCGATCGGCGGCAGAGCGGCGAAGTAGTCGACATACCTGGCCAGCGCGTCATCGTTCTCGCCGGTGTCCTCCATGACACCCCAGTCCAGCCCCGAGGTGTGATTGACCAGATGCTTGATCGTGATGTCGGACCGGCCGAACTCGGGCACGTACGCGGTCACCGGCGCGTCCAGGTCGATCTTGCCCTCGGCGGCCAGCCGCATGATCACGGTCGCGGTGTAGGTCTTGGTGACCGACCCGAGCAGGAACAGCGTGTCCTCATTGACAGGCAGCGGATTCTCGACACTGGTCACCCCGTGGCCGGCGAACACTTCCCGCCCATCGACCCACACGCCGACAGCCAGCCCCGGGATCCCGTGCCTGTCAGCGGCGCCCTCAACGAACTTCTCCAACATCGCGTGCGACATCTCCGGTTTTCCTTCCGTTTCGGCGTCACACGCATCCTCAAACCTTGCCCTAGGGGCAAGGTCCAGCCCTGACGGCAAACTTTTCAGCCGTGCTCCGCGGCGGCTTGAGCGGAAGGGCGCGGATTCGCGGCGCGGAGGGCCGCGGCAGGAAGGGAGGCAGGCAAGACGCCGCCACGATCTGATCGGAGATCTCGACGGACACCGCTTCGCTCAACCTCAGGGAGCGAGCGGTCGCCAGCTTGCCGATCTCCACCAGCAGGGTGTCCAGCCCCAGCGGCCAGCGAAACCGGTAGCTAACTCTTCGCATATCCCCTCATTGACCCTCAGGACCGGCCGGGGTGGCGGCTCGCCGTAGCTATTGGAGGTCCGGGCCGAGACCTCAGTGTCACGGAGATTGGGCTGACAGCATCGAGGCTCTCCGGACGATCAGCGAAGCACTGATGCTCGTGACCATCGGCATCCCGGCCCCTGCCGTCGCTGATGGCCGCCCTTCACCGCTGTCTCAGGACCAGGTGACCGGCAGGGAATGCACGCCGAAGATGAGCATCTCGTCGCGTACCGGCACCTGCTCGGCCGGCACCGCCAGGCGCAGATCCGGCAGGCGGGAGATCAGTTCGCCCAGGCCTATCCGCATCTCGATCCGGGCCAGCTGCTGACCCAGGCACTGGTGAACCCCATGCCCGAAGGCCAGGTGCGGAGTACGCGAGCGGTGCAGGTCGAACGCGTCGGGATCGGGCCAATGCCGCGGGTCCCTGTTGGCCTCGGGCGTGGCGATCACGACGGTCGCGCCAGCCGGGATGTCCACCCCGCCCAGCGTCACCGGCGCCGTGGTGACCCGGCTGACCCCGAGCTGGATGATCGACAGGAACCGCAGCAGCTCCTCCACCGTGTTGTCGATCAGGCCCGGATCGGCACGCAGCGCCGCGAGCTGGTCGGGATGCTCCAGCAGCGCGAACGTACCCAGACCCAGCATGTTCGCCGTGGTCTCATGGCCCGCGTTGAGCAGGACGAGTGCGACATCGACCAGCTGCGCGTCCGTCAGGGGCGGGTCGGCGTCGTGGATGAGCCCGGACAGCAGGTCATCGGCGGGGTCCGAGCGCTTGCCGGCCACCAGCCGCCGCATGAACGCATACAGCTCGGCGCGCGCCGCGGCCTGCTCCTCCGGGGTCGAGTTCGCGTTCAGCCCGACCGCCGTACGCTCCTGGAACTCCGCACGGTCGGCGTAGTCCACGCCCAGCAACTCGCAGATGACCAGCGACGGCAGCGGCAGCGCGAACGCCGGCACCAGATCGGCCTCCGTGCCCGCCGCCCTCATCGCCTCGATGTGCTCGACCGCGATCTCCGTCACCCGCGACTCCAGCTCCCGCATCCGCCGCACCGTGAACTGACCCGTCAGCAACCGCCGCAACCGGGTGTGCTCAGGCGGGTCCATGAAGATGAAGAGCCCGTCCTCGCGCTCCGCCACCGCTGCCCTCGGCGGCTCCGCCGCCTCCATCTCGGCCACCTCGTGCGGCTGCAGCGACGTCGCGTCCCGATGACGTACCTTGTCGGCGCTGAAACGCGCGTCCGACAACACCGTACGGGCCTCCTCGAACCCCGTCACCAGCCACGCCCGCGCGCCATTCAGCAGACCCAACGGCCGGACCGTGCCCTCCCCCCGCAGGCCCGGCGGCGGATCGAACGGGCCACGCCCCCGCTCCACCATGTCCACCGGCAGGATCCGCCGCATCCCCGTGGTGCTCACGCTCGGGGACTTCCTGGTCAAGCTGTGGTCGGCCATCAGCACGTTCCGTTTCTCGAAGAGGGCTTTAGAGTACGCGGCTGTATCTAATGGTGGACACCATAAGTCAACGCAATAAGATACGCAAGTGAATCGTAAGCACGAGCGGATCGCGGGTGAACTCGGGGCGCAGGCGGCGGCACGACGCGCCACAGCGGCGCATCCCGTCGACGCGGCCCCGCACTCGAGGACGCGTGTCGGTGGCGAAGTCGTACAGCGATCGCCCGCAGACGCCGTACGAGCACGCCTCGAAGATCCGGACCATGCTGGGTTGTCGCGAGTTCTCCGCCGCCGAGGGGGAGGTGGCGAGGTTCATCGCCTCCCGGGTGCGCAAGAGCCGGGACTCGCGCCGGGAGCTGTTCTACCGGGCGGTGCTGTGGCTGATCACCGTTCGGGTGCTGTTGCCGGGTATCAGCACCTTGTCCCGGCTGGTCACTGAGGTGCGCCGGGCTGAGCTGGAGGCGATCAATCGTGGCCCGGCCGAGGCTGCGCCGCCGCCGATGAGGGCCGAGCTGGTCGCAACCCTGCAGGTGCCGGACGGCAAGAGGGTCTCCACTCTGGAGTGGATGCGTACGGCGGTGACCAAGCTGTCGGGCACCGCGATGGAGCAGGTGCAGGATCGCGCCTCGTACGTACTGGGGCTGGGCACCGGGGCGGCGGACTGTACCGCGGTGGCACCGGTGAAGCTGGCCGAGCTGGCCCGCTTCGGGATGACGGCCAAGGCGTTCCGGATCGAACAGCTGGAGAAGGACCGCCGCCTGGCCACCCTGCTAGCCACGGTGCGGCAGATGGAGGGCACCGCGGTCGATGACGCGCTGCTGCTGTTCGACCTGCTGCTGTCGACGGTGCTGCTGGCCCGGGCCGGCCGGACCATATCGAGCAGGTGATCTCCCGGCAGCAGCCGGCGGCCGCGGTGGAGACGGTGCTGGAGCTGCTGCCGCTGCCCAGCACCGAGGACGACGGCGATCTTGAATGGCGGGTGGAACTCCTCGACTGCTTCGGCACGGTCCTGCACGCGGCCCTGCGACGGCGCGACGTCTACGCGGTCGGTGCCGACAAGTGGGGCCACCCGCGCGCCCGGCTGCTCGAGGAACGGCCGTGGGTGCGCGAGCGGGCGGCGGTGCTGACCGCGCTCGGGCTGGACGCCGATCCGGCCGTGCATCTGCGTGAGCCGGCCGACCTGCTGGACGGCGCCTATCGGGAGGTGGCCGCGATGCTGCCCCGCATCGAGTATCCCGAGCTGCTGCTGGAGGCGCACGCCCGCACCGGCATGTTCGACTCCTTCACCCATATCACCGGCTCGCACGTGCGCCGCGATGACCTCGACATCACCCTGGCCGCGCTGACGGTGGCTCGCTCGTGCAACGTCGGCCTAATCCCGGCGGTTCGTTGTCCCGGTCGGGTCGTTATATGCCCGTCCATCGCCTCTGTATTTCGGGGTCGGGAAGAGGCCGAAGGGCGCCACCTGGTTGAACGTCGTCCCGGACAAGGTGATGGGCTAGGGCGGGCTGGTGGTGTCCGGCACGCTGCGCGACTCGCTGTACATTCTGGACGCCATCCACCGGCTGGACGCCGCGGAGCAGCCCGAGGTGGTGGTGAACGACACGGGCAGCTACAGCGACCTGGTCCATGGCATGCTCGCGATGTGCGGGTATCAGCTCGCGCCCCGGCACGCCGACATCTCCGACACCCAGCTGTGGTGGATCGACACTGCGATGCTGGAGGGCGGCCTGACCACTGGGACGCGCGCCACCAATGGGTGGGGCGACTTCAACGGGTCCGTCGCTTGGACTCGGCCCTGATCTGGCCCCGGGCAGGGCGAGGCACGGGTCGCCGTGTCCTCGCCCTGGGCGTTGCGGGCGTTACGGTCTCCACTGCTCCGCCGGCGACACACCGGGAAGCGGCTTGCCGATGAGGGCCAGAGGGAGGAAGAAGCAGACCTGGCCGATCGCCATGATGAGCGTGGCCAGGGCCCTGTCGTCGTACTGCTCGGACGCCCGGGCGTACAGCTCGTCGGGGACGCGCTCGCCGGACGGGTTCGGGGTGAGCACGGCTTCGACCAGTTCCAGCGCGATGCGTTCGGCGTCGGTGAAGCAGGGCGCGTCCCGCCAGGAGGCCACAGCGGTGATGCTCTGCTCGGTGGCGCCGGCCTTGCGGAGGTTGCCGGTGTGCAGGACGGTCAGGTACGTGTTGCCGGCGATCTGGCCGGCGCGCAGCTGTACCAGGCCGATGGTGGTCTGCGGGATCGTGCCGTTGCCGGTCGCCCTGTACAGGGCGCCGCCGATGTCCTTGAGCTCGGGGACGAGCACGGCGGGGTTGGGCAGGCGCGACTCGGTGGTGGTCATGGTGGAGGGTTCCTTTCTGAACGGTGTTTCGCTGCTCTGACGGATCGCACGGGGCGAAGGTGACCGGTGAGGCGATCTGTTCATCTGGACGTGCTGCCGAGCGTTTCCGGCGTGCGTTCGCTGTCGCGGTTCGCGGGCCGGGGGCGCAGGAGCAGGACGGCGGTAAGGATCGCGGCCAGGTAGAAGCCGCCCGCTCCGAGCAGACCGGCGGTGTAGCCGCCGGTGAGCGCGTCGTGCAGGGGGGTGCCTGCCGGTTGGCCCGTGGTGGCGGCGACGGCGATACCGGCCAGGACGGCCAGGCCGAGGGCGCCGCCGATCTGCTGGCTGGTGTTGACCAGGCCGGAGGCGATGCCGGAGTCGCGTGGCGCGACGCCCTGGACGCCGCCGATGGTGGCCGCGACGAAGCCGATGCCCAGGCCGATGCCGCCGACGAGCTGGGCGGGCAGCAGCACGAGCAGGGGGTTCTGGTCCGGGGTCAGCAGGCTGAGCCAGCCCATCGCCGCGGCGGCCACCGCCATCCCGGTCGCCAGGACGGTCCGGGTGGAGGTGCGGGCCTGCAACTGGGGGCCGATGAGGCCGGAGCCGAGACCGATGCCGATGGCGAACGGCAGGTAGGCCAGCCCGGTGATCATGGGCGAGTACTGCTTGATCGTCTGCATGTAGAGGGTGAGGAAGTAGAAGGTGGCCAGTTGCCCGGCGCCCATGAGCAGCATGACCAGGTTGGCGCCGAGCCGGCCGCGGTCGGCCAGGACGCCTGCGGGCAGCATCGGGCTGCGCGCGGTGCGCTGGATGAGCGCGAACGCCACGAGCAGCGCGACGGCGGCCGCGCCGAAGGTCAGGGTGAGCCCGTCGCCGACGCCGTGCGAGCCGGCCCGGTTGATCGCGTACACCAGCGAACCGAGGCCGAGGGTCACCGCGGCGGCGCCGGGCAGGTCGATGCCGCCGCGCTCGCGGGTGCCGGGCACCAGGGCGGATGTTCCGGCCAGGACCAGGAGCGCGATGGGGATGTTGACGAACATGATCCAGCGCCAGCCCAGGTACTCGGTGAGCGCGCCGCCCAGCAGCAGGCCGATGACCGAGCCCAGGCCGCCCGTGGCGCCGTAGACGCCGAGCGCCTTATTGCGTTCCGGCCCGGCGGGGAAGGTGTCGGCGAGCAGGGACAGCGCGGCCGGGGCGACGATCGCGGCGCCGACGCCCTGCAGGACCCGGGCGGCGATCAGCACGGTTCCACTGCCGGCCAGGCCGCCCAGCAGGGAGGCGGCCAGGAAGACGACCAGCCCGGCACGGAACAGCCTGCGGCGGCCGAACAGGTCGCCGGCGCGGCCGCCGGCCAGCAGCAGGCCGCCGAAGGCCAGGGCGTAGGAGGTGAGCACCCAGTCCAGGTCGGTCTCGGTGATGCCGAGCCCGGTTCCGATGACGGGCAGGCCCACGGTCACGATGGTGCCGTCCATTACCATCAGCAGCTGCGCGGCGGCTATCACCAGCAGCGCCAGGCCGCTTCGTTCAGGACGAGGCGAGGTGTGCGGACTCATCTGAAGGCTCCTCAGGCGGCGGTGGCGGCGCGGTGGACCGCGGCGGCGAGCCGGTCGTGCTCGGGGTAGGACCAGCCGAAGCCGAAGCGGCGCCGTGTGTAGCCGAAGGCGATGCCGCTGAGGGGGTCGGCGAAGGACTCGGAGCCGGCCGAGCCGTCATGGCCGAAGGCGCCGGCGCTGAGGAACGGGTAACGCAGGCCCTTGGCCTGGAACCCGAGCGCGTAGTTGCCCTGCTCGCCGCGGACCAGATCGTGGCCGGTGGCGTGCAGCATCGAGAACTCACCGACGGTGTCCGGCTTGAGCAGCGGAGGATGTCCGCCGACGCCCCAGACGGCCGCCGCGTACAGGGCGGCCAGGCCGCGCGCGCTGCCCACCCCACCGGCCGAGGCCGGGCCGTTCGCGTGGACGGCGCGGTCGTTGGCGAAGGCCACCTGATCCAGCGGCGGCGTGCTGTTGAGCCCGTAGCCGATGCCGAGGATGCTGTGCGGACCCGGCACGCTCGACCAGAACGCGGCCTCCTGCTCCGGCGTGGCCGTCCACCACTGGATCGGCCGGAACCGGCCCTCCTCGGCCTCGGGCAGCCCCAGGTAGAGGTCCAGCCCGTACGGCACCCGGATCCGCTCGTCGTAGACCTGCTGCAGCGACTGCCCGGTCGCCCGCCGGATCACCTCGTTCACCATGGCGAACGAGACGAACCCGCCATAGCCGTAGGCCGATCCCGGCCGCCAGTACGGCCGCTGCCCGGCCAGGCGACGCGCGATCACCGCGTCGTCGGCCAGCTCGGCCGCCGACAGCCCGCCGTCGACGCCGATCACGCCGGAGCGGTGGGTCAGCACGTCCCGCAGCGTGATCCCGTCCTTGCCGGCGGCGGCGAACTCCGGCCAGTGCCGGGCCACCGGCTCGTCGAGATCGAGAGCCCCCTCCTGGACCAGCAGCGCCGCCACGAGCGTCGCGGCGCCCTTGGTGGAGGAGTAGACCCCGGTCAGCGTGTCGCCGCCGACTTCGTCCCCAGCCCACAGGTCCACCACCTGGCGGCCATGCACGTGGACGGCCAGCTGCGCGCCCACCTGGCCGTCCTGCTCGGCCACCACCGCGGCGAACTCCTCGCGTACCGGCTCGAAGCCGTCCGCCGCCGTTCCGTGAATATTCGTCCTGCTCATTGTCAGAACCTTTCTTGAGTGAGTGCTGGTCGCCGGCATGACGGTCGGCGCGGGCGAAAGGTGACCGGCGCGGCCCCGGGGACAGGGCGTCTCCTCAGGGGTTCACCAGGGGAGAGGGCCTTCGTCCTGAACAAAGGCGGCGGTGGGGCCGTCGGCGTCCAGGAACGCCATGACGAGGATCGGCGCGGCGCCCTGCTCGGCGCTCTTGATGCCGGCGCCCTGGTTGATGTCGGTCCTGACCCATCCGGGGTCAACCGCGTTGACCTTGATCGGGGTGTGCCACAGCTCCTTGGCGTAGGACACGGTGATCATGTTCAGCGCGGTCTTGGCGGAGCAGTACGCCAGGTTGAGCCTCGGCCACAGCGGATGGTCCTGGTTCAGGGCGCGCCCGATGGAGCCGCGCTCGCTGGAGACGTTGACGATCCGGCCCGCGGGCGAGCGGCGCAGCAGCGGCAGCATCGCGTTGGTGACCTCGATGACGCCGAACACGTTCGTCTCGCTGACCGCCTCGCCGGAGCGATCGGACAGCCGGGTGACGGCCTCGGTCAGCTCCAGCGCGGCGCGCTCGGCGTCGGTGTAGAAGGGCGCCTCCCGCCAGGCGGCCACGGCCGCGATCCGCTCGACGCTCTCCCCGGCCTTGACGAGGCTCTGGTTGTGGGCGTGGACGCAGGCCGAGCAGCCGTTGATCTGGCTGGTGCGCAGCGCGAGGATCTCCTGCAGCTCGTGGCTGATGTCGCCGTGGCCGATGGCCTTGAAGATGGCGCCGATGCCCTTGAGCCCGTCGGGCAGGACGTAGGCCGGGTTCGTCAGAGACCACCATCTCCGCGGCACCCAAGCGGACGCCCTGAACGCCTGGAAAGCTGGGACAACATGCTGCGCGGTGCCGGGCTGGCGGAGTTCAACGACACCTGACCTGGGTTTGTGGTCAAGGGCGGCCGGGGCGGGAAGGGTCCTTCCCCGAAGTCAGATGATGGGCGTTCAGGAGTCAGGAGCTGACGGGCCTTGCTGTACGGGTGTGGATTCACTCCTGTTCAGGGGCGAAAGCTCTGAGGGTCGCGTCGACGAGCGCGTCGGCGTATGCGGCGGTCAGCGGACCGCTGCGGTGCAGCCACCGCTGGAAGAGGGGGGCGTAGAGCACTTCGAGTGCCAGATCGAGGTCGGCGTCGGCGGCGAGCTGGCCGGCCTCTTGGGCGCTGCGCAAGCGTGCCTTCTTCGCCTCCTCCAACGGCTGGGACAGCTTCTCGCGGTACTCGGCGGCCAGCGCGGCATCGTTGGAGATCTCGGTGTTGAGTGCCCGGATCAGCCTGTCCAGGGCCGGGTCGGCGAACTCTTCGGCCGTGGCGCGCATGACGAGCTTGAGGTCGGCTTCGAGATCCCCGGTGTCGGGCAGCGCGATCGACTGACCGTCCGCGTCCTCGCTCAGGGCCAGGAAAGCGGCGAAGACGACGGCGCTCTTCGTCGGCCAGCGCCGGTAGATCGTCTGCTTGCCGACGCCGGCACGGGCAGCGATGGCCTCGACCGTGACCTTCTCGTAGGGCTCCTCCGCGACCAGGGCGCGGGTGGCCGCGAGGATCGCCTGGCGGGACCGCTCCTTGCGTCGGGAGTGGTCCGGCCCTTGCTCGTTCGGCATGCTGCCAGGATACCCCAGAACAAAACGAGACGGTCCGTATTGATTAGTCGAGGGCGATGTCCTAGAGTCGAAACGAATCGAGACGAACCGTATTGTTTACTGAGAGTGAGATATCGTGACGAACGCCAGAGTGTGGCTCATCACCGGAGCCTCCCGAGGCCTGGGCCGAGCCTTCACCGAGGCCGCCCTCGCAGCCGGAGACCGCGTGGTGGGCGCCGCCCGCAACGTTGATCCCCTGACCGAACTGGCCGAGAAGTACCCCGGCCACCTGGTCCCGCTCTCGCTGGACGT
Source organism: Nonomuraea sp. NPDC004580 (assembly GCF_040609855.1). NCBI lineage: Bacteria > Bacillati > Actinomycetota > Actinomycetes > Streptosporangiales > Streptosporangiaceae > Nonomuraea > Nonomuraea sp. NPDC004580. The sequence continues at coordinate 133,726 of NZ_JBEXLH010000004.1, forward strand.
CACCGACCGCCGGGCCGTGCTCGACGGGGTGGAACGGGCGGCGGCCGCGTTCGGCAAACTGGACGTCGTCGTCAACAACGCCGGCACCATGCTTTACGGCATGGTGGAGGAAGCCACGGAGGAACAAATCCGGGCTCACCTGGACGTCAACTTCTTCGGCGCCGTGTGGGTGGCCCAGGCGGTCCTTCCCCACCTGCGCGCTCAAGGCGGAGGACGGCTCCTCCAGGTCACCTCAATGGGCAGTGGCGGCGGCATGGCCACAGTCGGCTTCTACGGCGCAGGCAAGGCCGCGCTGGATTCGGTCAGCGAGGCCCTGGCGATGGAGGTCGAGGAGTTCGGGGTCAAGGTCACCATCGTGCAGATGGGCGGCTACGAGACCGGCCTGTTCACCACCGGCACCACGACCACCGAACCCCTGGCGCACTACCAGCCTCTGCGCACCGAGATGGAGGCGATGTGGGGCGAAGCCGTCAGCCCTGAGCCAGCCACCGCCGCTCCGGTCATCATGAAACTGGTCGCACTGCCGGACCCACCCCGCCGACTGATCGTCGGCAGCCAGTCCTTCGACCACGTTCTGGAAATGGACCAGGCCCAAGCGGATCTGTACCGGTCCTGGGAACACCTGAGTCGTATCGCCCCTGGCTGACCGGATCTCCGTGCCATGACCTCCCGTCCCGCTGCGCAGGCGCCGAGGCGAACTCGTGCTGCAAGCCCCCGCGCCGTTGATCGCAACGATGCTCGGCCACCACTCACCCTGGAGCAAGCACGCCCCCGGCGACCACAGAAAGTAACAACAGACACCACCGCGAAGACAACACCGACTACCTGATCAGCGACTCTTGCCAGTCGCGTAGGCCGACGTTCCTCCTGCTCATCGTCAGCAACAACCCTTCGTCAGGAGTGTTGGTCGCCGACATGACGAACGGTCCACGGATTAGTACTCCAGTGACACTTCGAGATCATGGTTCGGGTCTGCGCTGGTAGTGGCAGCGTCGGGCTGCTGCTTGGTGGCGGCGACGCCAGTCTGACCAGCGCAGAACGTGCGCGGTCGAGGGGTGCCGGGTCAGGACGAGTGCGGCCAGGAGCCGGCGGATCTCGGGCAGCGTCAGCGGGATGCGGTCGTCGGTGGTGCTGGGTGGCTGGGCGGCGGCGATGGCGGCCAGCAGGGCCAGGGCGAGCATGGCCAGAGTGATGTGCCGGTGCCAGGGCGTCCAGCCGCGCACTTGGTAGTGGTCCAGGCCGACCTGGCCCTTGGCGGCTTGGAAGGATTCCTCCACCGCCCACCGGATACCCGCGATCTTGACCAGGGTCATGAGTGGCTGCCGGTCGGGGGCGTAGCAGCGGTAGAAGGCCAGCTCGCCGGTGGTCAGGTTGCGTCGGATCAGCAGCCATCGATAACCGTCGGCCTGGCCTTCGTCGATGCGGGCCCAGGCCCAGGCGTACCAGCGTGGGCCCTTGGCGCCCTGGCCGGCGCGGTAGCGGTGCCAGTGCCGATCGGCCACCCGGCCTGCGACCTCGGTCGCGCTCAGGGCGACGCCGTCCAGTTCGACGCGCCGGTTACCGGCGATGGCCAGCACGTAGCCCGTCCGGCGGGCTTCCAGGGCGGCACGCAGGCGCGGGTCCTGGCCGTAGACCTCATCGCCGGTTGCCCAGGCCGCTTGCACGCCGGCCTCCAGGGCGGCCAGGAGCATCGCCGTGGCCAGGGCGGGCTTGGTGGCGAAGGCCGTCTCATCTGGGACACCGGCGGCCTGGCAACGGCCGGGGTCGGCCAGCCAGGTGTGCTCGGGCAGGTAGAGCCGCCGGTCCAGCAGCGCCCGCCCGGCCGGGGTGGCGTAGGCCAGGAACACCCCGACCTGGCAGTTCTCGATCCGGCCAGCGGTGCCGCTGTATTGCCGCTGCACTCCAGCAGAGCCGGTGCCCTTCTTGACGAACCCGGTCTCATCCACGATCAGCACGCCGTCCGGGCCGAGCCGGTCGACGACCAAGGCACGCACGTCATCGCGCACGGCGTCGGCATCCCATCGGGCGGTACGCAGCAACCGCTGCAGCCTCTGGGGACCGGCCAGCCCAGCGTGTTCGGCGAGGTTCCAGCAGTTCTTGCGGTCGAGGTCGGCCAGCAGTCCGCGCACGTACGCGGTCGCGGCCCGGCGGGGCTCGACGCGGCCGAACCGGCCGGCGATCCGGGCCATCAGCTCATTGAAGATGACCATCCAGCCGTCAGGGTCTACGCTGTGGCTCGCGGCCACCGCACGATCTTTTGTAGTCCTCACAAACCACGAATGATCACGCGGTGGCCGTCGCCATGTGACCCCGACCCCTCAAGATCGCGAAGTGTCACTGGAGTATTAGGTGACCGGGCGCGTACGCGGTCACCTTTTCTTGGTTCGATGCGTCAGCGCTTTGACGTGACTGAGATGAGAGGAAGACAACCGTGACGCCCCATGACTTTCTGGCCGACCAGTTCCAGGGGCACCGTCCCCATCTGAAGGCGGTTGCCTACCGCATGCTCGGCTCGCTGAGCGAGGCCGAGGACGCGGTCCAGGAGGCATGGCTGCGGCTGGCGCGCTCGGACTCGGGCGACATCGACAATCTCGGTGGGTGGCTGACCACCGTGGTCGGCCGGGTGTGCCTGGACATGCTGCGTGCCCGTAAGTCCCGGCGTGAGGAATCGCTGGAGGAGCGCCTGCCCGATCCGGTGGTCAGCCTTGCGGATGCCGCCGACCCGGAGCAGGAGGTGCTGCTGGCCGACTCGGTGGGCCTGGCACTGCTGGTCGTGCTGGAGTCCCTGACCCCGGCCGAACGGCTGGCGTTCGTGCTCCATGACATGTTCGGCCTGCCGTTCGAGCAGATCGCGCCCATCGTGGACCGCACCCCCGGGACGGCCAAGAAGCTCGCCAGCCGCGCCCGTCAGCGCGTCCGCGGCGCGATCCCGAACCCCGACCCCGATCCAGCCGATCAGCGCCGCGTGGTGGACGCGTTCCTGGCCGCCGCCCGCGGCGGCGACCTCGCCGCGCTGGTATCCATTCTCGACCCCGACGTGGTGCTGCGCGCCGACGGCGGGGTGCTCACCGGCGGCATGAAGGTCCTGCGCGGCGTCGCGGCCGTGGCCGGGCAACTCGCCACCTTCCAGCGCATGGCCACCAGCGCCACCACCCACCCGGCGCGCGTCAACGGACTCGCCGGCCTGGTCAACACCATCGATGACCGGCTCATCTCCGTCATGAGCTTCACCATCGCAGACGGCACGATCTCCACCATCGACATCCTGTCCGACCCCGACCGGCTGGCCCGGCTCGACCTCACTCGCCTAGAGCCGTGAACTCGGCCCACGCCCGGGACGGCTTCCTCACAGACGTCTCCAGGTGGCGGGCTGTAGTGGCGCCGACGACTGAACATCCGCCACGTGCCGTGCCCGATGCGACAGGGAGGTCACTTCCCTGTCACATACAAGATCCTTCCCTCATTCCGGCCAGCGGTTCCGACTCGTGCCTCCAGGGTCGAAGGCAACACGTTCCCTGTCACATAGGAGCCCGCCGGTGATCCCCGAACCCGCGCCAAGGGCGACCCCGACCGGCAGAGCGCCGCAGGCGCACTCGCGGCCTCTCGGCGAGATCGCCGCGGCGACGAACGCGCCGGGCCTAATGGCTGTTCCTGAGGTTCCTCCACCCCGATGAGACTTCGTGTCCTGTTTCAAATGAGGTGGCATAGACCGGGCCGCTGACCTGCGGCGCGCCAACTGATTTGAGACAACATGAATGTGAATGTCTCAACGATCATGGCGTGCCTGGCTGAATGTCTCAAACCAGTTGGCGTGTGATCACGGAATGGTGCTGGGAAACCAGACGTCCATCTCATGAGACTGCCTGGCGGGCTCCTTGGTGTTGAATGCCTGGCCCGCCGCGCGCAACCCGGCCAGAGACGCGCACGCCTCGACGCCCCTGTCGGGTGTGAGCGGTCACGAGAAAACCCTGGCTGGCGGCCATGTCGGTCCAGATACGTGGCCAGCTGGTTCCCGGTGGACGGCCAGGAGAAATCCGACGGCCAACACCCTCCTGCCCGACTTCGCCCGGGCTGAGTGCTCCCCCCACTACTACTCTTACTCTGTGGAGATCACATCCAACCGGCCTCCGAGAGGGCGGACCCACTGTTGTCCCCGGGCGAATCGGTCGACGTCCAAGCGCACGCCGGTCATCGCTTCCACGGTCGCCAGCGCGGTCTCCCACTCAGGGTAAGGAGCGGAGGGTGTCACACCGGCGTGGTCGTCTGTCCGCTTCTGATCGGCAAGAGCGCGCAGGGCCCCCAGGTAAGAATCCAGAGCACGGGGATTTGGGCCCCAGCACTCTGAAGCCTCGGGATAAAGGGTGTCCACCTCCGTGACGAGCTGCCCATCAGCCGCGTAGAACAACCTGTTCGCGGCGTTGATCAGATACCAGAAGCCCCACGCCTGCGCGTTCTCGGTCAAACGGGCCCATATGTCGGGACCGTCGATATAGACGTTGGCCGCCAGCACGATCACGCCGTGGTCGCTCTGTTCCAACACGGCATGTTCCGCCGGTTCCAGCACCGTTCGGAGACCCGCCGTGTTGGGGTTAGCGCCCAGCCGGCGAGCGACATCGGCGACCGTGAGGGGGCCCTCACTGCCTCGCACGACCATCCAGAACAGCGCGCTGGTGCTGCCATCCTTCACCTGTTCCAGATCCTTCAGGAGCTGTATGTAGTAGTTGATCATCTCGGGCGTGACCGGACTCATGCGTCTCCTCCTCGACAAGCGAGGCGACAGCATAGCGACCGATCACGACATTCTTCGATCATGAGGAGGAGCCCAACCGCCCACAATCGCCGCCAGGCGTCCGCGTGCGACCTCGCATGACGGTGGTCGTACGACCTCATATGTAGGTGAGGCTCCGGCGAGTTGACCCGTTCCTCGCCACAGAGTTGATCATCCTTCGGATTGTCGGCAGGCCAAGCAGACAACCCGAAGGATGACAACTTTCATGATCCTGGATCAGGAGTCCTGGATGAACCTACGCCGTTTCCGCGCCCTGCATCAGGCGGGTGCCCGGCTGCACGTTCATCCCTAGCATGCGGCAGGCCGTGCGGAAGTTTGCCGAGATGAACACCTTGCCCTCGTCACAGACGATCGTCTCCGGGACGATCACGCCGCGCCGCGGCGTACTCCAGGCGCTCATCCAGCTTCAGCAGGCGCTCATAGGGCAGCACCGAACGCTCCATGGACAGCGCCTGGGACCAGCCTGGACCCATCGGCTCGGGGGTGACCGTTCGCGCCAGCAGTAGCGCCGCATCCACCGACGTGGTGGCTGGTCGTAGCACGTCCGCCGTGACGGTGCGCGTGGCCAAGTCCACTATGCCCGTGAGCTCGACGCGCCTGGCCACGCCAACCAGGTGAGACGGAACGGCGAATCGCGCCAGATGGCTGAGACACACGCCAGGTCATGTGAGACAGGACACTTCGCCTCCGCCGTCTCTCGTTGGGGGACAGAGACATCAAGCTCGTGTGAACCGTAGCAGGAAGCTCACCCAGAGCTACTTGCGGGAATTCTGCCTTCTCGCAAGTAGCTTGAGGGCTCCCTGCGCACAACAGATCTTTATTTCTGATTTTTATTTTCTGGAAAATCGAAAATGGTACGCTGATTCGGTGACTGCGGAGACCAGTGTCGTGACGCCTTGTAAGCACTGTGGATCGCCGATCGAGCAGCGGCGGGGGAGAGGGCGGCCGAAGGCGTACTGTCCAGAGAAGGACTGTCAGGCGGCGGCCAAGCGGGAGCGGGAGCTGCGGCGGGCGACCCCAGGGCTTGAGGGGGCGCTGGCCAGGGCCGAGCAGCTGTACGACCGGATGGAAAGCGGGCTGACGGCGGCCATCGAACCGCTGGCCAAGGCGCTGGCCGAGGAGCTCAGCCCCGCCGGGGTCGAGGCCAAGCTGAGTGCGGTGCAGGCCGAGGCGCATACCCGGGTGGCGATCGCGCGTACGGAACGTGAGCAGGCGTTCGAACAGGTACGCCTGGCACGTGAGGCGGCCGAGCACGCCCGTCGGCAGACGGCGGAGATGCGGCAGCGGCTGGAGGAGGCTGAGAGCGAGCGGGAGACCGCGCTGGGTGACGCCGAGCGGGCCCGGGAGCAGGCGCTCGCGGCGTTGCGGGAGGCGGCCAGCACCGAACGGCAGGCGCTGCAGACGGCCGAGGAGGCCAAGCGGCGGGCTGAGCTGGCCGAGCGGCGCGCCGCTGAGGCGGTCCGTGAGGCGGAGCTGAACGCGCTGGCCAGGGACCAGGCCGTCCAGGAACTCGCCGAACGCGTCGAGCTGGCCAACCGCCAGATCGCCGAGGTGCAGGCCCAGGCCGCCGAGGCCGTGGAGCGCGCCCGAACCGAGGTCGAGCAGGCCGAGGAACGCGCTCGGGCGGAAATCGCGCAAGCCCAGGAGGCAGCCCGGGCCGAGATCGAGCGAGCTCGTGAGGAGGCTCAGGCCGAGGTCCTGCGGGCGCGGCAGGAGGCGGACGCGCAGGTCGCGCGGGTGAAGGACGAGGCGCGGGCGGAGGTCGTACGCGCGAAGGAGGATGTGGCGTCGGCGCGTGAGGAGCGGGATCGGGCGCGGAACGAGGCGGCGGCGGCCGTACGGGAGCGGGAGCAGGCCGAGCGGGAGGCCGCCGGCGCCAAGGCGCGGGAGGAGGTGGCGGTGCAGGAGCGTGAACGGGCGGCCGAGCGCGCCGTCACCGCGGAACGTGCCGCTGCCGAGGCCGAGCGGGACCGGGCGGTGGCGCTGAAGGACGCCGCCCGAGCCACAGCCGAAGCCGAGCAGCTGGCCGAGCGGCTGGCGGCGTCGGAGGAGGAAGGCGCCGCGGCGTTGACGCGCGAGCGCAAGCTGACGTCGCGGGAGCGGTCGCGCGCGGACACGGCGGTCAAGGAGCGCGACCGAGCGCAGGCGGAGCTGCGGCTGGAGCGGGTACGGCTGGAGGATTTGCGCGCGGAGCTGGAGACGGTACGGGGCGAGGCCGCGCAACTGCGCGAACGAGCGGTGGCGGCGGAACTGCGGTCGTCATAGACGGGTGCCCGGGTCGGACACGAGGTCCGCTCCTGGGGACGCCGGGCACGAGAGCGGCCAGGCCGGCCCACGTGCGGTTACGCAGGCCGACTTCGATGCGATGTGGCCGCCTCTGTCGCGTGCGGCCATGCGGGCCGGCTCCGTGCCGAGCAGGCCGGCTCCGTCGCGCGGGGTTGGTGCAGGCCGGCCTCGATCAGGAGCGGCCGGCTTTGCAGCGCGGAGTTGATGCAGGCCTACCACGATGCCGAGCGGCTGCGGCACCGGGCCTGTGTCCTGACCACGAGCATCACGTCTTCGGAGGGATCGGCATGCAGGGGTGGCTGCCGTTCAGCCACTCGCGGTCGATCTCCTTGCCGGTCATCCAGCCGGCGATGTCGGCGCGATCCAGAGCCGGGCCGAGCGGCCGAGCGAGGCCGAGCTGGGCGTGGAGGACGGCATGCGGCCAGATTGCTTCGCGGAAGGGGCTGTTTCCTGACGTGGCCTGACTCATCGCGTGTTCGCTCGACGTGGTGGGTCCGTCCGGGTGCCGCCACCGCTGAGTCGTTGGTCGGTCGCCGAGTCGCCCGTGGGATCAGTTGGTAAAGGCAACCTGGGTGCGGTGGTGCTTGGGGGTGTCGATTTCGTCGAGCAGGGCGATGGCGAAGTCGGCGTAGGAGATGAGGCCGGTGCCCGCAGGGCCACCCGTCCGGTAGTGGCCGACTCGTGGACCGTCGTGGTCGAAATTTCCGGTGGGGCTGGCGTACACCCAATCGAGGCTGCCTGCGGTGGAGCGCAGAACCTGCAGTCCCGCGGCATGGCCCTCGGAGAACGGCCGATACTCGGGCGGGAATTCGTCCGTGTCCATGAGCCGCACCCCTGGTTCGGTCTCCAGGAGGGTGCCGAGACCGACCACCAGCAACCGGCCGACTCCGGCACGGGACAATCCGTCCAGCAAGGCCGTGGCCGCGCCGACATAGAAGCTGTCGGGCGACGCTTCGACGTCATAGACGGCGCTGATCGCAGCATGGTGGCCGACGGCGACCGCGGCGACGCTGTCCACGTCCGTGACATCACCCGCCACGATCGCCACCTCATCGGCAGCCAGGTCGCCGTACTTGGCCGGATCACGGACCACCGCGGTGACCTGGTGGCCGCGCATGCGAGCCTCGGCGACCGCCGCGCGGCCGGCCCTGCCACCGGCACCGAAAACAACGATCTTGCTCATCTGGATACTCCGTTCTGCCCGGCGGGCAAGGTCACCCGCCGCTGCTCCGAAACGGTATCCATGAGGTACTTGTTACTTCAACGGTACTGACTTAGCGTCAGGATAGTGACTGTGCCACTCGACCCTGAGATGTTCGACCCAGCCTGCCCATCCAGCGTCATGCCGATCCGAATCGGTGAGAAATGGTCAGCGATGGTCCTCATCTGCCTTGAGCACGGCCCTCGCCGGTTCACTGAAATCCGCACCCCGCTCCGCGGGATCACGCCGAAGGTGCTCACCGAAACACTGCGCGCGCTCGAACGCGACGGGCTGATCACCCGCACCGCCTACCTGGAGATCCCACCCCGGGTCGAGTACGAGCTGACACCGCTGGGCCGCACGCTGCTCGAACCGATCGCGGCCTGCCGCGTCTGGGCACAGAACCATCTTCCCCAACTGCTCAAGGCACGTGAAGCCTACGACCACCGGATCTCCCGCTGATGGTCGAAGCGCGTCCTGGTCCGCTCGGTGTGCCTCCTCACGCAACAGATTCACGATGCCGAGCTGCTCGGCCACGAAGGTGACGACCGAGGCCTGCGCGTCGGAATCCTCCAGGAAGGCCCCGGCCCACCGAACGTCGGCGAGCTAGACGACCACGGTGGCTCCGTGCCCGTTCACGTCCCTGGCCCTCGAGCATGTGGCTGATCCTGGCCCGAGGCCGCGCCCGAGAGGGTGACCCCGCGAACGCGCGAGCGCCCGGTGTCGTGGGACAGGACGACTCGCGTGATATGTTGAATAAACGTTTACTCAATGAGGTGGGTAGTGGCCAGGACTCGAAGCGAGCAGGCGGCATGGCGCCGGGAGCAACTGCTGGACGCGGCCTTGCGGGTGTTCGCCGACAAGGGTGTGGACGGGGCCACGGTCAAGGATGTGGCCCAGGCCGCCGAGGTGACACCGGGCCTGCTGTATCGCTACTTCGACAGCAAGGAGGCGCTGGTGGAGACGCTGCTGTCCGAGCGGGGCTTCCTGCCACGGCTGCGGGAGCTGCGGGTACACCATGACACCCGGCCGGCTGTCGTGGTGCTGGCCGAGCTGCTGGAGGCGTTCGATCGGCTGCTGGCCGACAACGCCGAGCTGATGGCCGTGTTCTTCAGCTCCGCCCAGGCCCGCGCGCCGCTGGCGGCGCTGGCCGGTGAGGGCCAGCGGCTCATCGGCGACTTCCTTCTCGAACGTATCGATGCCGGCGAGCTACGCCCGCACGACACCGTCACGGCCGCCAGAACCCTGTTCGCCACCGTCGCCGTCAACCGGCGGCTGGGCACCCCCGTCAACGTTGCGGCCCTGGTCGGGCTGCTTTTTCCGGAAAAAGGATGAGATGCGCGCACAGTGTTGTGTCGTCGGGGGCGGCCCCGCGGGCATGATGGCCGGGCTGCTGCTGGCCCGTCAGGGCGTGGAGGTGATCGTGCTGGAGAAGCACGCGGACTTCCTGCGTGACTTCCGCGGCGACACCGTCCATCCCTCCACCCTGGAACTGATCGCCGAGCTGGGCTGGATCGAGGAGTTCCTGAACCTGCCGCACACCAAGATGCCGCAGGTGTCGGTCAACATGGGCGGCCGGGGCGTCACCTTCGCCGACTTCAGCCGGTTAAAGGTGCGCTGCCCCTACATCGCGTTCATGCCGCAGTGGGACGTGCTGGACTTTCTGGCCGGCAAGGCCACCGCGTATCCGTCCTTCCGGCTGCTGCGCCGTACCCGGGCCACGGAACTGCTCACCGACCAGGGGCGGGTGACCGGCGTCCTGGCCGACACCGAGGACGGCCCCGTGGAGGTGCGGGCCGACCTGGTGATCGGGGCCGACGGCCGCCACTCCACCGTACGAGCCAGCGCCGGCCTCACCCCCGTCAGCTCCTCGCCCCCCATGGACGTGCTGTGGTTCCACCTGCCCCGCCGCCCACAGGACCGAGTGCCCTTCTTCCAGGGCGGCAAGGGGGCACTGATCTCCATCGACCGTGGCGACTACTGGCAGATGGCCTACGCGATCCCGGCGGACGCCTTCGGGGAGCTCAGGGCCGCGGGGCTGCCCGCGTTCCAGGAGCGGGTGGCGCACCTGGCGCCCGCCCTGCGCGACCGGGTGGAACACCTCCAAGGCTGGGAGGCGGTGCACCACCTGAGCGTCCGGGTGGACCGGCTGACACGCTGGCACCGGCCAGGACTGCTGTGCATCGGTGACGCCGCCCACGCCATGTCGCCCGCGGGCGGCGTGGGCATCAACCTGGCCGTGCAGGACGCGGTGGCCACCGCCAACCTGCTGGGCCCGCTTCTCGGCCGGGGCGGCGAACCACAAGACGCCGACCTGGCCCGGGTGCAAGCACGAAGAGAACGCGCTGCGAGGATCACCCAGGCCTTCCAGCTCGGCATCCTGCGCGACCTCTATCCCAAAGACCTGGGCGACGACACCACCCAGCACGCGCCCCCGATCTTCACAGCGTTCCGAACGCTGCCGCCGCTGCGCCACGTCCTGGGACGTTTCATCGGCATGGGCGTCCGTCCGGAGCACATCGCCACGTAGCCGACACCATCCTCTTCCGCGTCTTCACGTGCACAAGGGGAGACGGACCAGGTACCGGCTCCGTGCTGGGCACCACCGCCGTTGAGGAACCAGCGGACAGCCGTTATCGAAGAGACTCATCTTGCTAGGGCGGGCCGGAGACCGCCGCCACGACATCACCCGCAAGACCAAGGAGCGGGCTGGAGGCCGCCCGCGAACGCGGCCGGGTCGGGGACGGCACCCCGTCGTCGACGACGACAAACGCGCCGCCATCCTCGCCCGCCGCGCACGCGGAGAATCCATCCGCACCATCGCCGCCGGCGTCGTCTCATGCGCCGGAGCGTGGTGACGCGGCTCGGCTGTCGCGCATCAGTCGCCGGGTCGTGCTGCTGAGCCGCTCGCCGTTGCGTGCAAGGAAATCCCGGGTCGTCTCGGGCGAGGCACGATGCAGCTCGCGAAGCGCTGTCCCGACGGACGTCTGTACGAAGTGCTCCGGATCCTCGAGCAGCATGTCGATGAGGCGGATGGGGGTGTCGAGGTCACCCGCACGGATGAGCTGGAAGGCGGCGGTGATCGCTGTGCGCCTCTCCCATACGGAGGCGGACCCGGCGAGCGTGAACAGCGGCGCATGATCCCGGCCGATCAGATAGGTCCCGATGACGCGCGGGGCTGCCCGGTCCACGAGATCCCAGCTGTCGATGTACTGGTGCTCCGCGAGGTACAGGTCGAACAACGCCCGGCGCTCGTCGTCGGAGAGCCGCTTGGCCCTCGCCCGGAAGTCGAGGATGCTGACTGCCACCAGTCGCGCCTCGTACCAGTCGCTCCGCAACAGTGTGCGTACGTCGGCCAATGGGACTCTCATCGACTGCTTCGCAAGATCGAACACTGCCCGCATTCGCACGCCGATCACCTGCTCTGAGGGGATCCGTTTCGCCGTCTTCGCCTTGTCGGCCGGATCCGCGAGCGCCTTGAGGCAGGCGACGATCTCCGCCGACGAGGTCGGGTCAGGCATCCGGGAATCCACCCTGATCAAGGGGCTGCACCAGCAATGTCGTCCAGTTGTCCGGCTGAGGCCATGTCGCGGGGTTCGGTTCGGTCAGGAAGTCGCACCACTCATACACCTCCCAGGGCGGGCCGACGCGGACCAATCCCGCGGTGTCCGCAGCCGAGACCGCGGCATAGGCCTCGCCGAGCGTGGCATGGTTGCCGTAATGGGTGTGTACGAGCGCCGGCCCGCCTGGCAGCGTCCCCGCGGAGAGCGGATCCGACCTTTCCTCGAGGTCTCCGGGCTCATCGAGGGGAAGGCCGACCTCGACGTCCATCGTCGTGTCCGTCTCGTGGTGGCACCGCATGTAGGGATGCTCGGGCGAGGTCCTCCCGTCAGCCTTGAGTGCGGCCCAGATCGCCGCGAGAGCCCTGCCCTGAAACTCGGTGAGCCGTTCGATCGGCACGGTCTCCCGCATGCGGAGAACCCGGCGCTCCGGGAGGTTCTCGATGACGGTTGTCCCTTCCGCTTCCTCGCCGGTGGCCACACCGCGACCAGCGGCCGGCACGCGATCAAGGACGAGGATCGCGGCACCGGACCCGGTCCGGGTCTGCTGCACGATCTCCCATGACGATCGGAGGGCAGCGGAGGAATCGAACAACTGCTCGCCGCCGGCACCGACGATCTCGGGGGAGAGAGTGAGCTCGAGGCGATCCACGAGGTCGGCTGCGAGCAGTTGTCGGATGATCGACGCGCTGCTGAGCACCCGGATGTCTCCGCCCGGCTCCTGCTTGAGCTCGGAGACCAGATCCGCCGGATCGGCGTCGACGATCCTCGCGTTGCTCCAATCCGCCGCCGAGAGGGACGTGGAGAACACGATCTTCTCGACCGAGTTCAGCCACTTCGCGAACGCGCGGTCGCGCGGGTCGGCATCCGCCATCGTCGCGACGTGCGGCCACCAGCCGGCGAACCCCTGGTAGTTCACCCTCCCCAGCAATGCCGTGGTCGCCTGCGTCATGCCGACGAGCCTCTCCCGCGCTTCGTCGCTGACGCCGTGAGGCGCGATCGCCGACATGTCTCCGGCTCCCGCCGGCCCTGTCGTTCGCCCATCGATCGTCATGACCACGTTGGCGATGACTCTGCGGCTCATTCCCACTCCTCAAGTGGTAAAGGAAACGTACTAGCCGTAGAGTAGACGATAGTAGTACCAATGCGCTACTACCAGTCGGAGGTGGGCATGATCAACACGCCCCGATCGAAGTGCCCGATCAACCGCGGCGTCGAACTGCTCGGCGATCCGTGGAGCCTGATCATCCTTCGCGATATCGCATTCTGCGACTACCGCACCTTCCGCGAACTGCTCACCCGATCCGGAGAAGGCATCACCCCTCCGACGCTCTCCAAGCGACTCGCGGACCTCGTCCAGACCGGCATGCTCACCAAGGAGCACGTACCCCGAGGAAAACAAGGCCGCTACTCGCTCACCGAACGGGGCATCGGCGTCATCCCCCTCCTGTTCGAACTCGCCGCCGTCGGTTCCATGCTCGACCCCACCACCGAGAGCACCGTCCCGCAGTACGCCGGTCTCTACGGTCACCCCGATCTCATCGCCGCGTTCCAGCAGGACCTCCGCGACAGGCATCTCGGCACGACCGCCCGCGAGGAGGACGAGGGCAAGGGCGCGCCGGCACCGGGACAGGGCAGCTGACCGGAAGGCTCTGGCCGAGGCGGAGGCCCAGCGCGAGCAGTGGCTCGCCGCTGGGCCTCGGACTGATGCTGCCGGTCAGCGTGGCTGGTCCGCCGTGCAGACGATCCAGCGTCCTTGCGCGGTGGGCTGGATCTCCAGCCTCATGATCTCCAGCCTCATGGGGGTGAACAGCGACACCCGTGCCCGTTCCGGACGCGGCGACGTTCGTCAGAGCTGGACGCCGACGACCTCCATGAGGCGCAGGCGTTCGGCGGTTTCGCTGCCCTCCGCCACGCTGAAGGCCATGATCCGCAGGTCGGCGCCGAGCGCCGCGAGGATGTCGCAGTCGAGGGTGAGTTCGCCGACGCCGGCGTGACGGACCGTCTTGGTCAGGGGTTCGTGCACGCCTACCACGCCGGAGTCCCACAGCGCCGTGAAGTCGCCGCTTCGGGTACGGAGCTCGTCGATCAGTGCGGCCAGTCCGGCGTCCTTCGGGTAGCGGGCCGACGCCGCTCTCAGGTCGGAGACGAAGGCGGCGCGGTGGCCTGTCTCTCTGCTCACGGCCTGCGGGTAGCCGGCAGGCGGTTCCACGAAGGACCACCACACCGCGTTCCTCGCGAAGCCGCGTGCCGCGGGCGGGTCGCCGAACAGCAGTGCCCACAACCGGTTCCATGTGATGAGGTTCCATGCGGCGTCGTACACGCTCAGCGGGGTGCCGGTCAGCCGGTCCAGCAGGCGCTGGACACCGGCCGGCACATGGTCGGAGATCTGCCCGGGGCCCGGCACCGCCTGACCGGCGAGTACGAAGAGGTGCTCACGCTCCGCCGCCGTCAGCCGCAACGCCCGAGCCAGCGCGGACAGTACCTGGGGAGACGGATTCGTCGCCCTGCCCTGTTCGAGCCGCACGATGTAGTCGACGGACAAGCCGGTGAGCTGGGCGAGCTCCTCACGCCGCAGGCCCGGCGCGTGCCGGCCTCCCTCGTCCGGCAGGCCGACCTCAGCCGGTTTCGTACGATCCCGCCAGGCGTGCAGGGCCCTGCCATCCGGTCATTTCCCCAGTATCGGGCAACCGCCGGCGTCCCGTCGTGGTACTCCCGGTCCACCGGTTGGGGCGGGTACTGGTTGATGTCCGCGCGTCCGCGGAAGGTGGACGTGCCGGCCGGCGGGGACCACTCGCCGCCGGGACCCAAGGAGCACGTTCACGAAGTATCGCAACCTCGGCCGGACCGGGATCAAGGTCAGCCCTTACGCGCTTGGCACGTTGATGTTCGCCAGCCTGATGGGCAATGATCCGGACGAGTCGGTCCGGATCATCCACAAGGCGATGGATGCCGGGATCAACCTCATCGACACCGCCGACCGCTATGGCGACTCCGAGGACATCGTCGGAAGAGCTTTGAAGGGCCGCCGTGACGAGGTGGTCCTGGCCACCAAGGTCGGCATGCCCATGGGCGAAAGCCCCAACCAGCAGGGCGCCTCCCGCCGCTGGATCACCACCGCCGTCGAGAACTCCTTGCGCCGGCTCGGCACCGACTACATCGACATCTATCAGCTCCAGCGGCCCGACCCGGACACCGACCTGGAGGAGACCCTTTCCGTGCTGACCGACCTCGTCAGGGCGGGCAAGGTGCGCGTGATCGGTACCTCGACGGCGTCCGCCTCGATGATCGTCCAGGCGCAGTGGACCGCAGAACGCGCCGGGCTGCAGCGGTTCCGCACCGAGCAGCCGCCGTACTCGATCCTGAACCGCGGCATCGAGCGGGAGGTCCTGCCGCTGGCGCAGGAGTACGGCATGGGCGTCATGGTGTGGGGCCCGTTCGGCCAGGGCCTGCTGACCGGCCGGGTGCGCAAGGGCGGTGCGAACGACCTCAAACGCGTCCAGTTCTCCCGCCACCTGTCGGACGAGCGCCGCATCGACGTCGTCGAACAGCTCATCCCGCTCGCCGAGGAGGCCGGCCTGCCCATGACGCACCTGGCCATGGCGTTCGCCATCGCGCACCCGGGTGTCACCGCCGCGCTCCTCGGCCCGCGCACCATGGAGCACCTCGACGACCTTCTGGCAGGGGCCGACGTCGAGCTGTCCGACGACCTCCTCGACCGGATCGACAAGATCGTCCCGCCGGGCACCGATGTCACCGCGCTCGACCAGGAGTACAAGCCCCCGGCGTTGCTCGACCCCGCTCTCCGGCGTCGTCCCGCCGGGCTCCGGTCGGCAGCCTGAGCCTAGGCCCCGGCGTAAGGCACGGCGTGAGCGCGTTCACGGCGAACGCAGGAACACCACGATGGTCGCCCTCGGCCCGGTCAGGCGGCGCCAGCCGAGCCGTTCGTAGAGCCTGATCGCGGCGGTCGCGTGCGGGGCGGTCAGCAGCCAGCAAGGGTCGGTACGGCGGCACAGGAGGTCGAGGATTCCTCCCGCGAGGCCCTGTCCGCGGGCGTGCGGGTGCACTGCCAGTTCGTCCACCTCCACCGCTCCGACCAGCAGTGTTTCCACCGCGTCCCCGAGTTCGGCGCGGACGAGGTCGTAGGCGCGGCCCGTGGGGAAGGGCCTGGGTGTGCGCCATGCCGTACCGAGACCAACGGGTTCGCCGTCGCCGCACGCCAGCACCGCCGCGAATCCGGGGCGTCGCGCGTCTGCGGTCAGGCGTGCGGCGAAGGCGTCGGCGGCGCGCTGGTCCTCGTGCCAGGGCGGGCCGCTGAACGCGGCCCGGTAGACGTTCGCCAGGTGGGAGGTGCGGGCCAGGGCCTCCTGGCCGGTGAGACGTTCGAGGGTCACGCGGTCGGCCTGCATGTCAGCGTTCCACGGTGCTGCGCAGGCGGGCTATGGGCACGAGCATGAGCAGGCCGAGCACGCCCAGCACGCTGAAGGCGAGGGTGAAGTCGCCCGTGGCGTCGCGCAGTGCGCCCACCAGGAGGGGGGCCAGCGCGGCGCAGCCGTAGCCGACGAAGAACGCCATCGCGCTGATCCGCCCGGCCTCGCCGGGGTCGCGGCCGGCCAGCACGGGCAGGGTCAGCACCAGCGTGAACAGCCCGCCGTGCCCTACGCCGAGCGCCGCGATCCACACCCACGTGGCTGTGCCCGGCGCGTACGCCAGCCCCAGGAAGCCGGCGGCGGTCAGCGTCATCGTGAGCGCCAGACCCGCCCATGGGCCGCGGCGCTCTCCCAGCAGCGCCGGTACGGCCAGCATCGCCACGACCTGAATGGAGATCATCACGGTCAGCATGCCTCCGGCGGATGCCGCGTCGCGACCGGCGTCGTCGTGCAGCAGCGGCGTCACCCAGGCCAGCTCGCAGTAGTACAGGGCGGAGTTGACGGCCGACAACAGGGTGATGTGCCAGGCCACGCCGCTGCGCCAGGGCATCTGCCGGGTCACGGGCCCGGCGGGGGCCGTGACGTCGTCCAGGCCCAGGGAGCCCTTGGCGGCGGACCACAGCGCGATGCCCGCCAGCGCGAGCACCGCCCACGACGCGAGCGCTCCGGGCCAGGAGCCGAGGGCGTCGGCCAGCGGCGCGCTCACTCCGGCCGCCACCGCGCCGCCCAGGCCGAGCCCGGCGGTGTAGAGGCCGGTGACCAGCCCGGCACGGGCGGCGAAGCGCGTCTTGACCACGGCGGGGAGCAGGGTTTGGGCGATGGCGATCCCCGCTCCGACGATGGCCGCACTGCTCAGTTGAAGCCAGGTGGACTCGCCGAGCAGGCGCGCCGCCGTGGCGAGGGCGATGATCACAAGCCCGGCGAGCACGCCGGACTGCAGGCCGTACCGGCGGCCCGCGTAGGCGGCCAGCGGCGCGCACACTCCCATGGCCAGCGTCGGGACGGTGGTCAGCAGCGACACCCCGGTCGCCGACAGCTCCAGATCGGCGCGGATCTGGCCGACGAGCGGCGAGACGGCCGCGATGGCCGGTCGCAGGTTCGCCGCCGCGACGAACAACGCTAAGGCCGCCACTCCCAGGGAGGTGCGGCTGGATTGCCGTGCTGTCTGCGTCATGAACACTCCACCCCTTCTTCTCGGATGTTTTCTATCCGAGTTCATATCACAACCCGGACATCTGTTGTCCGGGATGGGTAGGGTGGGGGTATGAAGATGTCGAGCGGGGTGGAGTGGGCGTTGCACAGCTGCGTCACGCTCAGCCAGAGCCACGAACCGGTGCCGGCGGCACGACTGGCCGAACTCCACGGCACGCCGCCGGCGTACACCGCCAAGCACCTGCAGGCGCTGTCGCGGGCCGGGATCGTCCGCTCCACCATGGGCCAGGTCGGCGGCTACACCCTCACCAGGCCCGCCGCGGAGATCAGCGCCCTGGAGGTGGTGCGGGCCATCGACGGGGACGAGCCCGCGTACCGATGCGCCGAGATCAGGCAGCGCGGCCCGCTCGGCATCCCCGCCGAACGGTGCTCACGACCGTGTGCGATCGCCCGCGCCATGGCCGCCGCCCAGGACGCCTGGTCACGCGCACTGGCCGAGATCTCCATCGCCGACCTGGCCGCCGGCATCGACGCCGACAGCGACGGCACCGCCATGTCCGACGTACGCCGCTGGCTGACCAGGAGCTGAAGCCGGCACGCCCCGAGCTGCCGCGACGCCCCACGGCTGCACGCCCTGATCGAGCGCATTCGGGCGACCGACCAGCCGGGGGCACCGGCCTCTAAGCGGTCTTCGGGAGCGCCAGCATCACCACGGCCGTGATCAGGTAGAGCGCGGCCGAGGCGAGCAGGACGACGGCGAGGGCGTGGCTGAAGCCGGCCGGGCCGGCGGCCGCGGTGAAGAAGACCGTGCCGAGGACGGCGATGCCGGCGGCGCCGCCGAGCTGGGTGACGGTGGACAGGACGCCGCCCGCCGTGCCCGCGTCGCGGCCTGGGACGCCGGCCAGGACCACGTTGACGAGGATCGGTGCGGCGAGCCCGAGCCCGAGACCGCCGACGAACAGGGCCAGGGCGAGCAGCCAGTAGCCGGGATCGCTCCCGTCCCTGACGACGTACCACAGGACGAGGTGCGAGGCCGCGATCGTGAGCGAGCCGGCGACCAGCAGCGTTCTGCCGGCCCTGGCGGCCAGCGCGACGCCGAGGCCGGAGGTGACCATCGAGCCCAACGCGTATGGCAGGATCACCAGGCCGGCCTCCAGGGCGGTGCGGCCGGTGCCGTTCTGCAGGTAGACCGAGAGGGTCAGGAAGTACGGCCCGATGCCGCCGAAGAACAGCACGGAAGCGGCCAGGCCGACGGTGAAGGCGCGGATGCGCAGCAGGGCGGGGTCGAAGACGGGCTCGGCGCCGCGGGCGGTGAGGCGGCGCTCGTACGCGAGGAAGATCGCGAGCACGACGACCCCGGCCGCAAGGAGCGCGTAGGAGCCCCAGTCCCACGTCTCGGACTGGATGATCGGCAGCAGCAGGAGCAGGATGCCCGCGGCGGCCAGGAGCGCGCCCACCAGGTCGAGCCGCGCGGTCGAGGCGGAGCGGGACTCGGGCAGCACCTTCGCGCCGACGACGAGGGCCACGACGGAGACGGGCACGTTGATCCAGAAGATCGTCCGCCAGCCCAGCCCGAACAGGTCGGCCTCGACGAGCAGCCCGCCGAGCAGCGGCCCCGCGACCGAGGCGAGACCCTGGACGGCCCCGTACGCGCCGAACGCCTTGGCCCGCTCCTCCGGAGGGAACGAGGCCCGGCTGATCCCGAACACCTGCGGCACCATGATGCCGCCGGTGAGCCCCTGTGCGGCCCGCATGCCGATGAGCATCGCGGGGCCGGCGGCCAGCGCGCACAGCGCCGAGGTGACCATGAACCCGGCCAGGCCGATGAGGAACAGCCGCTTGCGGCCGTACTGGTCGCCGAGCCGGCCGCCGGTGATCAGGCCCGCGCCGAGGGCGAGGGTGTAGGCGGCGATCGTCCATTGGATCTGGGCGTCGCCGGCGCCGAGGTCCCGCGAGATGGCCGGGGCGGCGACGGTGACGATCGTCGCGTCGAGCAGGTCCATGAACGACCCGAACAGCACCACGAGCAGTGCCGCCAGGGGTACGGACGAAGTCCGATGAGCAGTCATGACCCGGAACCATGGCGGACATAGTTGCCGCCGAGTGGCCGCTACTGGGGAGAGAATCGGAGAACGATGGCTGCCACCTCCGCGCGTACGCTCAAACTGCTGTCCATCTTCGGGATCGGCGCGACCCTGACCGCCGAGCAGCTCGCCACCCGGCTCGGCACGTCGGTGCGGACCGTGCGCCGCGACATCGACACGCTCAGGGAGCTCGGGTACGAGATCGAGGCCGTGCGCGGCGCGGGCGGCGGTTACCGGCTCGGCCCCGACGCGCGGCTGCCGCCGGTCGTCTTCGACGAGGAGCAGGCCGTCGCCACGGCGGTCGCGCTGCAGACCGTCCCCGCGGTGCTGTCCGGCATCAGGGAGAACGCGGCCCGCGCGCTCGCCACGCTGCACCAGGCGATGCCCGCGCGCAGCCGCCTGCACGCCGAGGCGTTCACCGTCTCATCCGCCCGTAATTACTGGGAGTTCCCGGCTCCGCCGATCGACGCCGAGACCGTCCGCGCGGTGGGCAGCGCGATCAACCGGCGGCACCTCGTACGCGTCGATTACACCGGCGACGGCGAGCGGCCCGTCACGCTCACGCTCGAACCCCACGACCTCGTGGTGTGGGCGGCACGCTGGTATCTGGTCGCCTTCGACCTGCAAGGCAGCCGCTGGCGGGCCATGCGCATGGACCGCATCCACGCGCACGCTCCCACGCACACCCCCTTCGACCGGCGCGACATCCCGCACGGCGATCCGGTCGCCTTCGTCATGACCGCGCCCGACCGGGGAGACGCCCTCGCCGACTGGCCGTGCCGGGGCTCGGCCACCCTCGCGCTGCCCGCCGCCACCGTCGCCCGCTACGCTCCCGGCGGGTCGATCGTCACCTCCGTCACGGAGACCACCTGCCGCCTCACGCTGGGCGCCTGGTCCTGGCCTGGCATCGCCGGTCTGCTGCTCACCTTCGACGCCGACCTCACCGAGGTCGAGCCGACCGAACTCCGCCAGGCCCTGCGCTCCTTGCGCGCCAGGATCGTCAGAGGGCTCGGCTAGCCTGGCGTGATCCTGCACAGTCCGAGGGGAGAGGTCGTGTCGTTCACCGAGGAAGAGATCGCTTTCCTGCAGTCGCAGCCGCTCGCCCGGCTCGCCACCGTCTCGGCCGATGGTCAGCCGGACGTGGTTCCGGTGGCCTTCGAGTTCGACGGGAGCCTGTTCTGGGTGGGAGGTTCGGGGGAGTCCGTCCTGCACACCCGCAAGTTCCGCAACGTCGGCCAGGGTCGTACGAAGGTCTCCCTCGTCGTGGACGACATGGTGTCCTTCAACCCGTTCGTGGCCCGGGGCGTCCGCGTCTACGGGGAGGCGGACGGGCCGGTGGAGCGGGTGGGCATGGTCGGCCCCGGCCATTACCTGCGCATCACCCCGACGATCTCGTGGAGCTGGAACATGGCGGGCGAGCCGGTCGGCGAGACCTGGTACGAGGCCCGCCGGGCCGTCCATCGCTAGGTCAGGTGCCGGGTGAAGAAGCGGATGGAGCTGTCGATCTCGAAGGCCGGCACCCGGAAGTGACCGCCGGGGTTGGCGTGCAGGTTTTCTCGGCGGAGCCGAGCGCCTCGAACAACCTCATGACCGAAGCGCGCGGATTGCCTTCGTCGTCCCACTGCAGCAGGAACTCGACCGGGATCGTGATCCGCGCCGCGGTGTCGATGAGCCAGTCGCTGCCGATGAGGCCGAGGACGGCGGCGGTGATGCGGGGCTCGGGCCGGTCGCCGGTGCCTGGGGCGTCGATCGCGGCGACCGCGAAGCCGCAGGTGGTGACGTAGGGGAAGGCGCGGGAGACGACCTCCACCCCGTCTTGTGCTGCCCGCCGCCGTGCCCACATCGGCATTCCGCCCGGGCGGCGAGTGAGTTATCCCGCGAGGCTGATCAGGGTGGCGCCGGCGAGGATGACGGCGGCCAGGGGGTACGTCCACCACTTGGGCGCCGGCCCCCGGGCGAGCACCTTGACGCCGAGCGGGATGAGCGCGACGCACAGTCCGGCCGCGGCGATGATCGACGTCACGCCGGTGCCCTTGAGCACCCCGACCGGCATGGCCGCCATCAGCGCCAGGGCCACCGACTGCACCCGTCCGAGCGCGCCCGAGCGCCACGTGCCGGCGGCGAGGACGACCCAGCCTGCCATCGTGGCCAGGTTGATCGTCTGGAAGAGGTGGAAGGAGCCGTACTGCTCGCTGATCGCCTGCTGGGCCGTCCGCAGACCTTGGACGTCCACCAGCTGGAAGGCCAGATGGGAGACGCCGGCGTGGAAGGCGCGGGCGAACAGCCCCGCCAGGGTGAGGGCGAGGCCCCACTGGGCGAGCAGCGGGTGGGTGGCGGCGATCCGCCTGACCAGGCCCAGGACGGCGGCCGCCAGCAGCACGACTCCGGCGGCGAAGCAGCTGTAGGCGGCCGTCAGCTGGGCGGGGCTGCCGGCGAAGGCGGCGAGCTGCTCGGGGAAGAAGGCGTCGTACCCGAGTTTCAGCAGCACCCCGCCCATCACCAGCGCAGGCCCCGCGACCAAGCCGACGCCTTCGATCCATCTGCCGGGAAAACCCTCGTTCGTCATGGTGAAGAGCCAACCGGCACAGGCCGGCGTGCGCACGGGCGGACGGGCGAGGACCGAGGGTGGTCCTGGCACTAAGAGCCCTTCTCCGTCCACCGTTCGTAGGTCTCGTCGCCGGGGAGCACCCACGTCGCCACGTTCGGCCGCTTGACCTTCTTCAGTGGCTTCACCGCGCCCGTCTTGCGCGAGACCTGGTAGATCGCCACGCCCGTCGCGGTCTTCGACCGTACGAGCAGCCGGTCGGAGCGGTCGAAGTCGACGTCGTCGATGTACTGGCCGCGCGGCAGCTTCACGTTCACCACCGCGCCGGCGCGGCCGGTGCGCAGGTTCAGCAGGCGCAGCTGCCGGTACTTGTCGTACTTGCCGACCAGGACGGCCGCGGTGGTGTGGTCGCCCGCGAGCGCGCTCGGCGACAGCCGTGTCTTGAGCCGCAGGCGGGAGCGCAGCGCCCGGTCGAACACGACCACCCGCTCGCCGCTCAGCAGCAGCCGCTTGCCGTCCGGGCTGAACCCGAGCAGGGCCCACGCGTCCGTCTTCTCCGGCGGCCCCATGGCCTTGCGCGTGCGCAGGTCCGTGAAGTCGCTCAAGCCGGGCCCCGAGGTCTGCATGATCACATAGCTCCCGTCAGGGGCCACGACCGGCCATTCCTCGCCGATCGCGTACGCCGTGATGCTCTTGGCGACCACCCGCTCCTTGCCGTGGACGGTCCGCTCCACGAACAGGCCGTCCTTCTTGCGGTAGTAGAACAGGTGCCGCCCGTCGCCGCTGACGAGGAACGGCGCCCGCGCACCCGCGTTGACCGCGTCCTTGGGCGCCACGGTCAGCGCCTGCGGCACCTTCACCACCTTGCCGCTGGTCAGCACCACTTCCCAGCCCTTCGTGCGCTGCGCGTAGGCGATGGTGGCCGGCGCCTCGGCGAGTGCGGGCTGGGCGGTCGCCGCGAGGGCGGTGACGGTGAGTGCCGTGAGTAACCTACGAGATTTCATGATCTATCGGATGCTGCCGGTACGCGAAAAGTTGCGGCCCGGCCACGCTCTGGGGCGGCCTCGCCGGCGCGACGCTCGTGTCCGCCTCCGCCGTCGCGAACTACTCCGATCGGAGTAGCGCGTACGGCGAACGGAGCACGGCCAAGTGACGATCAACGGACGACGCGCTCCCACCGCCGCCCGGCCTAGCGTTGCTCGTCGAGTTGATCGGCCAAGAACCCGGAGGAACCAGCATGAACAGGAAAATGACCACCGCCATCGCCGGGCTGAGCCTGACGGCGGGTCTCCTGGCAGTGGCCGGCGCACCGGCCGGTGCCCAGGTGGGCGTGACCGCCGCGCCGAAGCCGCCGAAGGGCGCGCGGGCCGTGGTCCAGGTCAGCCCCAACCCCACCACCGAGCGCGGCCAGGAGGTGACGATCACCGGTCACTGCGGCGGCGGCAAGGGGCTCAAGGGCGTGCTCGCCGGGCTCGACAGGAAGAACCCGGTGCTGCGGAACATCCGCATCGTCAAGGACGACCCGAAGGGGTTCGTGGCCAAGGCGAGGCTCGACTCCAAGATCGGCAACGGGGTCGGTCCCGTGTTCGTCGACTGCGGCGGCGAGGCGGGCGTGACCCTGCTCGTCACCCACGTCTGATCCGGGACTGGTAGACACGTCCGGAGCCGGCCGACGCCGGCCGGCTCACCCGTCACCTTCGAGAATGAGCCCCCACATGGCCGAGCCGCCACCGCGCCGCGAACCCGCGCCCATCCGGCACCTCGCCGGCATCACCGACACCACGCTCGCCGTCCTCACCCTGGTCTTCTTCGTCGCCGTGGCCCTGGCCACCGGGGTGCGCAACCCCTGGGACGGCACGATCCCGCTCGGCCTGTTCCTCGGAGGGCTCCTCCTGGTCAGGCGCCGATGGCCGATGACCGTGCTGCTGCTGTCGGTCGCCGGCATCTTCGCCTATCACCTCACCGGACACTGGCCGCCTGCCGGGTGGATCTGGCCGGCCGCGGTCGCGTACTTCACCGCCGCCACCACGCCCCGCGTCCGCTGGGCGGCCACCGTCGGCGTGGCCCAGCTGGCGTACTCGGCGTTCGACGCGCGCAGCATCATCGACCGGAACCTGACCCGTTACGTCATCCACGTCGCGGGCGAAGGAGCGCTGCTGGCGCTGCTCATCGCCGCGGGTCTCACCTACGCCGCCGCGCTGCGCTGGCGCGAGCGGCTGCGCGAGACCGACCGCCGCGCGCACGCCGCCGAGGAACGGCTGCGCGTCTCGCACGAGGTCCACGACGTCATCGCGCACACGCTGGCCGTCGTCGGCGTGCAGCTCAACGTCGCCGCCGACGTCCTGGAGGAGGATCCGGAGGAGGCCGCCGCCGCACTGCGCGTGGCCAAGGACGTCAGGAACCGGGCGATGGCCGACCTGCGCTCCCTCATCACGGTCCTGCGCGACGGCCCGGAGGGCACCGCGCCCCAGGCGGACCTGCCCTCCCTGGACCTGCTCATCGCCGACGCCCGCGCGGGCGGGCTCGACGTACGCGTCGACGAGGACGGAGACCGTACGGACGTCCCCGCCGTGACCGCCATCGCTGTGCACCGCATCGTGCAGGAGTCGCTCGCCAACACCCTCAAGCACGCGGAGGCCGGCTCGGCCACGGTGACGATCGGCTACCGGCCGCACGTGATCACCGTCGAGGTCGTCGACGACGGCCACGGCGTCCCGGACGGCGCCGAGATCGCCGAAGGCCACGGCCTGTCCGGCATGCGCGAGCGGGTGAGCGCGCTCGGGGGCGCGCTCACCGCCGGGCCCGTCCCCGGGGGCGGCTTCGCCGTACGGGCGGAGCTTCCTGTGGCAGGCTCGACGGCATGACGATCACGGTGCTGCTCGCCGACGACCAGGCCCTCGTACGGGCCGGCTTCCGCAGCCTGCTGGCCCGTACGAAGGACATCACGGTCGTCGGCGAGGCCCAGGACGGCGAGGAGACCGTACGCCTGGCCGCGCGCACCCGCCCCGACGTGATCCTCATGGACATCCGCATGCCGGGCGCCGACGGCATCACCGCCACCCGCCGCATCGTCACCGACCCGGCCACGTCGAGCTGCCGCGTCATCATCCTCACCACGTTCGACACCGACGAGCACGTCTTCGCCGCCCTGCGCGCCGGGGCCAGCGGTTTCCTCACCAAAGAGGTCGAGCCCGCCGACCTGCGCCGCGCGGTGGCGGCCGTCGCCGGGGGAGACGCCCTGCTGTCGCCGGGCGTGACGCGGCGCGTCATCGAGCAGTTCGCCCACCGGCAGGTCCCGGCGCCCGGCGCGGACCGGCGGCTGACCGCTCTGACCTCGCGGGAGCTGGAGGCGGTCAGGCTCGTGGCGCTCGGCCTGTCCAACGGCGAGATCGCCGAACGCCTCGTCATCAGCCCGCTCACCGCCAAGACCCACATCACCAGGGCCATCGCCAAGCTGAACGTCCGCGACCGGGTCCAGCTGGTCATCCTCGCCTACGAGAGCGGCCTGGTGCGTCCCGGCACGTGACCGGCGGCGTCGCAGCGTGCGGCCCGGCCCCGTCCGCAGCCACGGGACCGGGAGCTCAAGGATCAGGGGTAGAGCGTGAAGGTCTTGGTGTTGTTGCAGACGATCGTGCCCGGCAGGCAGCGCTTGGCCCTGATGGTGATGCGGTCGAGGTTGGTGCGGCTGGTGGAGAAGCTGAAGTCCTTCGTGCCCTTCTTCCGCCCGGCCTCCTTGTAGCCGCCGTCGATCTCGTCGCCGTTCTTCTTCTTGAAGGAGACCTCGACCACGGCCGTCCAGACGTCGCTCTTGGTGTCCCGCACGGTGCCGCTCGCCTTGCCGAAGCCGTTGGTGCAGAGCTCCAGCCGGTAGCTGACGTTGCCGTCCTTGGTGCTGATCTTGCCCGACGCGATGCGGCATCCGGCCGAGGCGGCTGAGGCGGTCGTCGCGGGCGCCATGACGCTGAGGGCGGCGGCGACCCCGATGACCGTGACGAGCGCCTTCGGGGCGGAGATCTTCGGCATGAGTGATCCTTTGCCAGTCGATGGGAAAGTGCGGTGCTCCGCAGCGCGGAACAACGCCTGAAAGGCTAAAGATCGCCGGTATGCGCGGAGTATGTCCGCCAAGCCGCAGGTCAGCACCCCCGCAGAGCGCACGAGGCCGGGCCGGAGAGGTCGAGCCGGTCGAGGTTGAGGAAGTTCGAGCCCATTTCGAGCCGGATCGTGTTGTATCCCCGGGCGAGGGTGACGCCGTCCAGCACGGCCGTGCTCCACGTGCCCCAGCCGCCGGTGGAGGGGAACGGCTGGCCGGCGGCGACCTGAGCGCCGTTCACGAGCACGCGGCGGGTGGCGTCGCCCGCGCCCGCGGCGTACCGGAAGGTCAGCCTGTGCGCCCCGGCGGAGGCGACGTTCACGTGGAAGGTGAGCGTCTGTCCTGAGCTGTTCCAGCCGGCCAGGTAGCCGCGGCCGCTGTAGCCGGGCCGGCTGCTCTCGCCGCCGATGCCGACCGGCACCGCGTTCTCGGCCTCGTAGACGCCGTTCTCCGGCTGGAGCCCGGCGTTGCCGTCCGGCTCGACGATCTGCAGTGTGCTGACGGCGGCGGCCGCGGTCAGGCTCTGCAGGAAGGTGGCCGGCGCCGGCGCCGACCAGTCAGGCCCAACCAGGTCGTCCGACCTGCGGCGGTGCTGCCACGCCTGGGTGGCGTTGCGCTGCAGGAACGGCAGGTAACGGCGCTGGCCGTGCTCCTTGACGAGCGTGTTGAGCCCGCGGATCAGCCGCGCCTTGAACCCGCCGCCGTCGTTGACGCCCTCCTGCATCACCGTGCCGCCGTTGGTGAGGTAGGTGGTGACCCAGTCGGCCGCCGCGCTGGCGTCGGCCAGGTAGGACGCGGCGCCGGTCGCCTTGTGCAGCGCGGCGGCGGCGCTGATGTAGGTGCCGAAGTTGTAGCTGAAGTCCCATTTGACGAGGGTGCCGGAGCCCTCCAGGTGGTCGTACACGTGGCCGTTCTCCTGGAGGTTGGCCTTGATCCAGGCGAACAGGCCGCGCGCCCGCTCCAGGTAGCTCGCCTCGCCGGTGGCGGCGTAGAGCTTGGTGGCGGTGAGCGCGGCGGGGGCGTTGGTGGCGACGTTCTTCTGGTCGCGCACGCTCCTGCGCCACCAGATGCCGGCGCCGTACGTCGAGTCGTGGAAGGCCCAGATGCGGTCGAACAGCTCGCGCGACCGGTTCAGATACCTGGCGTCGCGGGTGATCTCGTACGCCCGCGCGCTCGCCAGCGCCCACCAGCCGAGATCGTCGTTGAAGTCGTTCTCCCACTCCGGATAGGCGGCGACGAACCCGGCGTAGACGTCGTCGATCATGCGGCGGTACTCGGCGCTGCGGGTCCGCTCGTAGGCGTCCATCACCAGCTCCCACAGCTGCGCCTCCCACCAGAAGTCGGTGTAGAGGCCGTTCTCCGGCCCGTGCGCGTGCTCGTGGATGCGGCGGTCGCTGTTGGTGTAGAAGTACTTCTTCGCCGGGTCCCAGAAGGTCGCGACGAAGGCCCGCATGGCGGCGTCGGCGTCCGCGGGGACGTGCCGGACGGCGGCTTGAGCAGGCAGGACGGGTTGGACGAGAGCTGCCGACAACAGGACACAGGCAGCCGCGAGGCGTGGTCTCACCGGCGCTTCCCTAGTTGAGGTTGTTGTCCTTCAGGACCCGGTCGCCCTGCTGCTGTGCCTGGGCGAGGGCCTGTTGTGCGCTGACCTTGCCCTCCATGAAGAGCTGGAGGTTCGGGATGACCGCCTCCTCCTCCATCGGCGGGTAGCCGGCGCAGGCGGGACGGATCTTGGCGTACTGCAGCGTGTCGACGATGGGCTTCCAGAACGGGTCGCCGGAGAAGAACGGATCCTGCGCGGCCTCGACGTTGCCGGGGATGTTCAGGCTGGTCTTGGCCCACAACATGGCGTTGTCCTTCTCGGCCGTCCACCACTTGACGAACTCCCAGGCCGCGTCCTGCTGCTTGCCGGCGCGCGGGATCACCAGGCCGAAGCCGCCCATGAGGCTCGCCTGGTCGCCCTGCGGCCCGCTCGGCGGCGGCACGATGCCGAAGTCGAGGTCCTTGCCGTACTTCTTGTACGTGGTGATGTTCCACGGCCCGGTCAGGATCATGGAGACCTTGCCGGTGGCGAAGGCGTCGGTGCCCTCGCCGAGCCCCTTCTCGAAGCCGCTCTGGTAGACGCCCGCCTTGACCATCCGGCTCCACAGGTCGAGCGTCCGCAGGCCCTGCGGGCCGTTGAAGGCGGTGCGCGAGCAGTCGTCGGTGACCATCTGGCCGCCGGCCTGGCGCAGGTACATGCTGAACAGGCCGGCGTCGTCCATGGACAGCCCGGCCCGTACGAGCTTGCCCTCCTCGCGCCTGGTCAGCTTGACCGCGGCCTTCTCCAGCTCGTCCCAGGTGCGCGGCGGTTCGATGCCGGCCTCCTTGAGGTGGGCCTTGTTGTAGAACAGCGCGCGGGCGTCGACCGTGAGCGGCAGGCCGTACAGCTTGCCGTCGTGCGTGAGCTCGCGCACGGCCTCGCCGTAGAAGCGCTCCTTGGGGATGCCGTCCTTCTTGAGCAGGTCGTCGAGCGGGAGCAGCACGTTCTTGGGGGCGTAGCTCGCGGTGCGCCAGCGGTCCCAGAACATCACGTCGGGGGCCTGGCCCGAGGTGGAGGCGGTGAGGAACTTGGTGAGGATGTCCTCCTGGACGACGTACTCGACCTGGATCTTGGGGTGGGTCTTGTTGAAGGCCGCGGTCATTGTCCTGAACTGCTGCTCGCCTTCCCCCGACCAGTCGCCCCAGAACTTCAGCTTGATGACCCCGTCCGCTGAGGAGGAGGTGGTGCCGGAGGAGGCGCAGCCGGTGGTGATCACCGTCGCGACGGCGAGGGCGGCGGCCGCCAGCCGCCTGGTCAGGGTCGCGTGCATCGGCGGCTCATTCCTTTCGTGAGAGTCATGTCATTGCAGGCCGGAGCCGGTGAAGGCCAGACCTCGGGTGAGGTGGCGCTGCGCGAAGGCGAACAGCAGGAGCGTGGGCGCCATCGCGACGATGGATCCGGCCATGAGCGGCCCGTAGTCGGTCTGCCGGTTGAAGGAGAAGGCGGCCAGGCTCATCTGGATGGTGTTCATGTCGGGGTCGTTGAGCACGATCAGCGGCCAGAGGAAGCCGTTCCAGCCCGCGACGAACGTGAACACCGCGAGCGTGGCCAGCGCGGGCCGGCACAGCGGCAGGTAAATCTTCCAGAAGATGCGGAACTCGGGGCAGCCGTCCACGCGGGCCGCCTCGCCGAGGTCCTTGGGCAGGGACAGGAAGAACTGCCGCATCATGAACACCGCGAACGCGCCGACCGCGCCCGGCAGGATCACCGCCCAGTACGTGTTGAGCAGCCCGATGCCGCCCTGCCCGGCGATGTCGTTGCCGCCCGCCAGCGGCATGCTGCGGACGATGACGAACGACGGCACCAGCGTCACCACGGCCGGCACCATCATCGACCCCAGCAGCAGCCGGAACAGCACCTTGCTGCCACGGAACGGCAGCCGCGCGAAGGCGTACCCGGCCATCGCCCCGAGCAGCAGGTTGGTGACCACCCCCGCCACGGCCAGCAGCATCGAGTTGGCGAAGTGCCGGGCGAACGGCACCGCGGTGAACGCCGTCCAGTAGTGCTCGAAGGTGATCGAGCTGGGCAGCCACTTGATCGGCAGCGCGATGATCTCGTCGTCCGGCTTGAGCGACGTGCTCAGCGACCACAGGAACGGCAGCAGCATGAACGCCCCGACGACGGTGAGCACCCCGTAGAACAGGGCGATCCTGATCCGCCTGGTGATGGTCATGTCTCGTCACTCCGGTTGATCCGCATGTTGATCACGGTGACCGCCACGATGATGAGGAACAGCGTGAACGCCTGCGCCGAGGCGTAGCCCATCTGCAGCCGGTTGAAGGCGGTCTCGTAGATCTGGTAGACGGGCGTGAGCGTCGAGTTGCCCGGGCCGCCCTTGGTCATCACGTACGCCTGGTCGAACAGCTGGAAGGCGCCGATCAGCGACAGCGTCGTGACGAACAGCGTGGTCAGCCGCAACTGCGGCCAGGTGACGTGGGCGAACGTCGCCCACCGGCCGGCGCCGTCGAGTGCGGCGGCCTCGTACAGGTGGGCCGGGATGTTCTGCAGCCCGGCGAGGTAGATCAGCATGTTGGAGCCGACGCCCTGCCAGAGCGTGACCAGCACGATCGACACCATGGCCGTGCTGCTGTCGCCCACCCAGGCCGGGCCCTGGATGCCGAAGAAGCCGAGGATCTCGTTGATCGGGCCGTAGTGGCTGTTGAGCATCCACGTCCACACGGTCGCGGCGGCCACCGGCGAGGTCACGACGGGGATGTAGTAGATGGTGCGGAAGACGCCCATCGCCGGCAGCCTGCTGTTGAGCGCCACCGCGAGCAGCAGCGAGACGGCGATCATCAGCGGCACGAACATCACGCAGTAGAACAGGATGTTCTTGAGCGTGACGAAGAAGGTGGTGTCCTCCATCAGCCTGGCGTAGTTCTCCAGGCCGGCCCACGACGGCGGCGTGAACACGTCGTAGCTGGTGAAGCTCAGGCCGAGCGCGCCGGCCACGGGCAGCACGGTGAAGATGACGAACAGCACCATCGGCGGCGTCGCGAACAGGACCCCGGCCCGCGCCTGGTGCCGCGACAGCGGCGAGCGCCCGGGCTTGGCCTGGCCGGGGGAGGCCCGGCCGCCGACCGCGGGCGGGCCGGCGATCGTCTGGGTCATGGCAACGCCACCTCCATGGCGAACTGCGCGTACAGGCTGTTGGCCCAGCCGAACCAGGGGCGGGTGAACACGCCGGGGTCGTCGGGGTCGAAGCTCTCGTGGATGTAGCCGGTGCCGGCCGTGGTGGCGGCGAGCATGGTCAGCAGCTCCGCCTGCTCGTCAGCGTCGGTGCTGGTCAGGCCCTGCATGGCCAGCGACATCGGCCAGACCTGTCCTGGCTTGGTGTGCGGGCTGCCGACGCCGCGGGCGTGCCGGCCCTCGCTGTAGTACGGGTTGCCTGCGCTGAGCACGAAGGCCCTGGTGTTGCGGTACGTCGGGTCCGTGGCCGGGCGGTAGCCCAGGTAGGGGATGGACAGCAGGCTCGGGATGTTCGCGTCGTCCATCAGCAGGTGGTTGCCGAGGCCGTCGGTCTCGTACGCGTAGATCGGGCCGTGGCGCGGATGGTCGACGATCGCGTACCGGCGGATGCCGTCCTCGATCTGGGCGGCCAGCGCGGCGGCGGCGTCGGCGAGTGCCTGGTCGGCGTAGAAGTCGCGGGCGAAGGCCGCGACGTGGCCGAGCACGACGACCGCGAACATGTTGGCCGGGACGAGGAAACCGTGGGTGCAGGCGTCGTCGCTGGGCCGGAACGCCGAGCGGACCATGCCCGTGTAGCCGCACGCGGGGCCGCGTCCCTCGTTGACGAGTGTGTCCGTGGGCTGCTCGGGGTGCGGGCGTTCGAAGCTGTAGGGGGAGCCGTCGGGGTGCTGCTCGGCGCGCATGGTGGCGACGGCGACGGCGAGCATGCGGTGCACGTCCTCGTCGAAGACCTCGGCGTCGCCGGTGGACGTCCAGTAGAGGTGCAGCAGCCTGAGCGGATGGCACAGGGAGTCGAGCTCCCACTTGCGCTCCCAGACCCAGGGGGTCAGCTCGGTGTGGTCGTCCTGGTGGCCCTGGCCGTCGGGGGTCTCGTTGAAGGCGTTGGCGTACGGGTCGAGCGCGACGTAGCGGGCGTGCCTGCGGATCACCCCGCGGACCATCGCCCGCAGGTCGTCGTCCGCGGCGGCGTGCCGGACGTACGGCTCGATCTGTGCGGCCGAGTCGCGCAGCCACATGGCCGGGATGTCGCCGGTCAGCACGAACGTCGTCCCGTCAGGGAGCCGTTTGACCGTGGTCTCCAGCGTGTTGAGGAAGCACTGCCGGAACATGGCGGCGGCATCGGGGAACCGGGGCGCCAGCAGCGTGCGTACCTGGTCGGCGACGTCGAGCAGCACAGAGGGGACGGCGTTCACGCGTTTCCCTTCGTGAGGTGCGTGAGATGTCATCTGAGGGAAACGTAGGAATCAAGTTGGCATAAGTCAATATGTTTGATGTATCAATTTATGAGATGATATATACTTAGATACGGTGACATACCAAGTGGTGAAGGGGAAGAGTGGCTGCGAGAGGCCCGCTCCTGTACGAGCGGATCATCGATTACCTCCTGGACGAGCTCCGGCGGGGAGCCCTGGCTCCCGGCGACCGCGTCCCCTCGGAGATGGAGCTGGCCGAGCGGTTCGAGGTCAGCCGGATCACCTCGAAGAAGGCGCTGGAGGTGCTGCGCCAGGCCGGCGTCGTGCACCGGATCCGCGGCAAGGGCTCGTTCGTGGCCCAGGAGCCGCCCGATCTCGACGCCCTGACGCTCTCCCCGGCCGGCGCGGCGGTCCAGGAAGGCGAGCGGGTGCCGGGGACGATCGCCATGATCTATCCGGACGCGTCCGAGGCGTACGGGCTCGAGCTGCTCTGCGCGGTGGAGGAGCGCTGTGCCGAGCGCGGCATCACGCTGGTCGTCAAGCGCACCCGCGGCAGCCAGGAAGAGGAGGAGAAGGCCATCGAGTCGATGGTCGACGCAGGGCTCGCCGAGGGGCTGATCGTCTTCCCCGTGCACGGGGAGTACTACAACGCCGGGCTGCTGCGTACCATCCTCGACGGCTACCCGCTCGTCCTCGTCGACCGCTATCTCGCCGGCATCCAGGTGTGCGCCGTGCACACCGACAACGTGGCCGCCGCGCGGGCCCTGACCGAGCGCGTGCTCGACCAGGGGCACCGGCAGGTCGCGTTCGTCTCGCCGCCACCGGAGAACACCTCCAGCATCGAGGAACGGCTGGAGGGCTTCCGCGCCGCCTTCGCCGGGCGCGGCCTGTCCCTCGGCGACGCGCGCCAGCTGACCGGCCTGTCCAGCACCCTGCCCGGCGCGTTCACCCAGGAGAACGTGCTCGCCGACGTCGAACGCATCCGCGCCTTCCAGGCCGGCGAGCCCGGGGTGACCGCGTTCGTCGTGTGCGAGTACAACCTGGCCCGCGTCATGGACAGGGCCATCGCCGGCGCCTCGCCGCGCCCCCTGATCGCCTGCTTCGACTCGCCGCTCGACCCGATCGCCGGGCCGGAATTCCTGCACGTTCGCCAGGACCAGCGGGAGATGGGCCGGCAGGCGGTGGACCTGCTGCTCGCCCAGGTGCGCGGCGAACCGGTGCCGCCGCGCTCCATCGTCCCCTTCTCGATCGTCGAGCCCAGCTGACCCACGGAGGACCTTTGACGCCCCCTGCCCTCTGGAACGACCGCGCCGAGCTGGCTCAGCGCAGCCTCGACCACTACTTCGCCGCCCCCGGCGACCAGCTCTTCCACAACTGGCACCCGCTGGAGCCCGGCGACGACGACGTCTTCAACTACTGGTGGCTCGCGCACGCCATGGACGTCCGGATCGACGCCCACCGGCGCAGCTCCGACCCCGCCAGGCTCGACCAGGCCGCCGCCATCCTGGCCGGCATCCGCCGCCGCAACGGCGGCGCGCTGTTCAACGACTACTTCGACGACATGCTCTGGCTCGCACTCGCCACCCTGCGCCTGGCCGAGGCCACCGGCTCCGCCGACCTGCGCGGGGACGCCGTCGTGATCTGGCAGCACGTGCTCGACCACGGCTGGAACGACCACGAGGGCGGCGGCATCGCCTGGCGCGTCCAGCAGCCGTACTACAAGAACACCCCCGCCAACGCGCCGTTCGTCATCCTGTCGGCCCGGCTGCACCGCGCGACCGGCGAGGCCCGCTACCTCGAGTGGGCGGTCAGGACGATGGACTGGCTGGAGGACGCGCTGGTGCGGCCCGACGGGTTCGTCGAGGACGGCGTCAACCGGCAGGAGGACCACGCCATCGACGTGGACTGGCGCTTCACGTACAACCAGGGTCTGTACGTCGGCGCGTGCGTCGAGCTCGCCCACGCCCTCGACAAGGACGAGCACCTCGCCCGCGCCGCCCGCACGGCCAGGACCGCGATCACCGAGCTGGCCTCCGACGGCGTCTTCGCCGACGAGGGTGAGGGCGGCGACGAGGGCCTGTTCAAGGGCATCTATTACCGGTACGCCCACCTGCTGGTCTCGGTGCACGACGTACCCGACGTCCGCGACTTCCTGCTGGACAGCACCGAGCGGCTGTGGGGCTCGTGCGTCCGCGACGGACTCCTGCTGGCCGGCCAGGACTGGAACCGGCCCCCTGGTCCCAAGGTCTCCCTGTCGGCGCAGCTCAGCGCCGTGATGGCGACCGAGGTATGCGCTGCCCTGGCCACCACCACGGCCGGCTCAGCGTAGGGGACCGGTGATGATCCACAGATGCCCGAACGGGTCCCGGATCCGTCCCGACCGTTTCCCGTAGGGGCGATTCTCGATCGGAACGACCACCTCGGCGCCGTGGGCGATCATCCGTTCGCCCACGGCGTCCGCATCCTCGATCTCGACCTCGATGAGCACCGGCGAGCCGCCGAGGTCCTCGGGTGATCGCCACCCCCACGCCTGAACGGCCGGCGACACCCGAAACGATCCCCCTTTGACGCGGTGCTCGATCATGCTCGGCCGGCCGTCCTCGGCCGGGGGAGCGGTGAACACCTGCTCCGCACCCAGGGCCGCCTGGTAGAAGGCGGAGGCACGGACGGGGTCGGGGACGATGAGACGTGGAAAGAGCATCATGCGCCCATCGTCCTGGCGGTCCGGATCCAGGGTCTTGAAGATTCGGGAACGCCCCTCGGCGAACGCGCCTTCCGCGGGACCTGGTAGGGCCGGTGCATCGTCAGGCGGCCAAGCCTTCGGTGCGTAGCCACTCCGTCGGTGTGCATCCGGCCATGGCGCGCCATTCCCGGGTGAAGTGCGCCTGGTCGGCGAAGCCCGACTCCGCGGCGATCGTCGCCAGGCTGATCGTTTGAGTGCGGGCGGCTGCTGCGAGCGCGCCGCGTGCGGTTTCGAAGCGCAGGAGCCGTTGGTACCCCTTTGGGGTCACGCCCAGCGCGGCGCGGACCGTACCGCTCAGGTGGCGGCGGGAGCAT
Organism: Nonomuraea sp. NPDC004580; assembly: GCF_040609855.1. NCBI lineage: Bacteria > Bacillati > Actinomycetota > Actinomycetes > Streptosporangiales > Streptosporangiaceae > Nonomuraea > Nonomuraea sp. NPDC004580. The sequence continues at coordinate 168,884 of NZ_JBEXLH010000004.1, forward strand.
CCCAGGAGGCCGGCCGCCTCTTCCACTCTCGCGGTGCTGGACAGCGCCTTCAGCGCGGCCCGTACATCCCGCCCTTCGGCATGCCTTTGATGCCGTGCCCAGCCGGTGAGCAGGGCGTTCTCGACCAGGGCGCGGCGTTGCGGCCACGACCGGCAGGCCGCCAGTTGCTCGGGCAGGTGCGCCATCGCCGGGGACACGTCCGCGAGGTCGGCGATCTGCCCGCTCAGCTCCGACGCCGGTACGCCCAGCAGCGCTCCGGCTCCCAGCGGGCTGAGCGTCAGCCAGACACCGCGCGTACCGCCCCGTTGCCGCAGCTCGGCGGCGTCCAGGTGCAGCCCGGCGACGGCGGCGCTGAACCGCCGCGGCGGTTCCGGCCGTTCGAGCCAGGCGATCTCGACCGCGTCCGACTCCGGGATGGTGACGGTGATCGTGGACGAGGGCAGCCCGCGGTGCGCGCTCGGGCCCAGCTCGTACGGGCTCAACGCCACCACGAACGAGGCCAGGGCGTGAGTCATCACTCCACAGTACGGGTTCGTCGCCAGTTGGAAGGATGGGGACATGTACGTCGATGAGGTCGGGCACGCAGGCGAAGCCACTGCGGTTCCCCGGGGCGACGCTGGGGCTCCTCGCCGCCAGCGCGCCGCTCGCCAGGCAGGAGTGGTTCGCGAAGCTCCAGGCCAAGCAGTTGTTCATCCCGGACGAGCTGCTGGCCGACTACGTCCGTGACAGTGCGCGTACGAGCCGGGCGACCCTGCTCGCGAGCGTCGGCGAGAACATCCGCTTCACCCTTCCCACCGGATGGTCCGAGTTCGGGAATCCGGTGCTGGTGATGGTGGGGGAGCGCGAGCGCGGGTTGATGCACGCCTCCGCCCGTGCCATCCACGACGCAGCCCCCGGCAGCCGGCTCATCACCGTACCGGACTGCGGCCACGGCATCCCCCTCCAGTGCCCGGACCTGTTCGCCGACCATCACCCCTTCGGCCCGTAAGCCGTCATGAGGACGTACACGACAGCGAGAACTCCGACCAAGACCAGAGCACGCCTGGTCGGCGGCGGCCCGGCCCGCAGCAGCGAGAACCCGAGGGGGATGAGGGCCACGCAGAGACCGCCCACGGCGAGGAAGGACTGCGGGATCTGGGTGCCTTTGAGCGGCCCGAGCGCGAGCATCGCCATCAGACCGAGCGCCACCGACCGCCCCAGCCCCAGGGCACCGGACCGATAGGCGCCGACGGCCAGCACGACCCACCCGAAGAACGCCGGCCCCGAGATGGCCCTGAACGGATGCCACCGCGTCTCGCCCCAAGCCGTGTAGTAGGCGTCGACACCGTCGAGCATCATCCGCAGACCGAGACTGTCGGTGAGATGAAAGGCCAGGTGATCGGTCCCGAACTGGAAGATCCTGGTGAACAGACCCACGATCACCAGACATCCTCCCCACATCCCCCACAGGGGACTGGTGGCGGCGATCCGCTGCGCCAGCGTCACGACCCCCGGCCACAGCATGATGAACCCGGCCGCGAAGCAGGTGTAGGCGGCGGTGATGAGCGCAGGGTGCTGGCTGTAGGCGATGAGCTGCTGCGGAACGAAGAAGTGAAACGGCGAACGCAGCAGCGTCCCCGCCATGATCAGGAGAGGCCCGCCGATCAGCGACACCGCACTGACCCACCGCCCAGGGAACGGGTGCTGCCTTTCCAGGCCGGCCGCGGCATTGGCCTGCCGCCGCTCCCCATCGCTCTGCCGCCATCGCGCCACACGCCGCTGGATTTGGGACATCATTCGGTTCCCGCCCGTCCTGTCGCTGCCTCCCGGCACGATCCGCCGGGTCCAGCAGCATCGTCGCGAGCAGGACGAGGTGAGCGCGTCTGTCCCAGGTCGCATCTTTCCGCCGGTCAAGCGCCGGCGCTACGACCCCGGTCAGACGTGAGACGCCCCGGTCGTGGTCAGCCGACCCCGTACGGACGCGAGAGGTCGCACCGCACACGGGGACCGGTGGTCGGACCACGGTTGGATGCGGAAAGTCCGACCGTGGTCAGATGCCGGGCCGGGTGCGGGGGCGATACGGTCCGGGCATGAAGTGGGGCGGGCAGCGGCTCGATGGGTGGATCGTCACCGACGTGGTGACGGCGATCGTCGTGGCGCTGATCATCAGATACGCCGTCGCCGATCCTCCTGGGCCGTCGTCGTGGTGGCCGGCCTGGGCGGCGTGGCCGATCGGGGCGGTCCTCGCCCTGCCGATCGCCGTACGGCGGCGCGGATCTCGTGCCGTGCTCGCCTTCGCGGCCGTCACGGCTGTGCTGGCGACCGTGGCCGGCGCCGTGGCGGCTGGCGCGATCTGGGTGACGTACGTGCCGGCCGCGCTCGTCCTGTACCTCGTGGCCTCCACCACTTCGCTGGCCTGGTCGGCGGCGAGCCTGGCGGCATGCGCTTCAGGCGCGGTCACAGCGGTCCTGATCTTCTACGAGCAGGTGTTCCCCGGTCTCGAGCCCGCGGCCGGGCCGAGCGAGCTGCCACCCGCGTGGCCGATCGAGATCGGGGTGATCTCCGTGCTCCTGATCAGCGCGGGGGCCGTCGGAGCGGCCGTCCGCTGGAAACGGGACACGACCGCACGCCTCGTCCGCCACCTTTCGGAAGCGGTCGTGGCCGACGAGCGCCGCCGCATCGCCCGAGAGTTGCATGACGTCATCGGCCACAGCATGAGCCTGATCGCCGTCAAGGCCACCGTGGCCAACCACGTCGCCGACGCCCGCCCGCAAGAGGCCCGCGCCGCGCTGGCCATCATCGAGCAGACGAGCAGGAGCACGCTGACCGAGATCCACCGAGTGCTCGGCCTCCTCCGCTCCGACGGCGACCCCCGGCTGCCCCAGGAGGAGACCCACCTGCCCGTCCCCGGCGTGGCGGACCTGCCCGGGCTCGCCGACCACGCCCGCTCGGCCGGAGTGGAGGTAGACCTCGCCGTCCACGAAGAAGCCGAACTCCCACCCACGGTGGCGATGTCGATCTACCGCATCGTCCAACAAGCCCTGACCAACGTCATCACCCACGCCGCACCCACCCACTGCTCGGTGACCGTGACCATCGACCCCCGAGAAACCACGATCGAGGTCCTCGACGACGGCCCCCGCCAGGGTCGCCCACCCCGCACCGGCCACGGCGGCCACGGCGGACACGGCCTGATCGGCATGCGCGAACGAGTCAAAGTGTACGGAGGCACCTTCAGCGCGGGCCCCAGGCCCGAGGGAGGTTTCCGCGTGGCAGCTCGCCTCCCGTACGACGACAACGGCACCGCGACATGACCGGTGGCGACATGACCCGTGACGCCGCTCCGCATGAGTCGTCACCGACCATCCGGGTCCTGCTCGCCGAGGACCAGGTGCTGGTGCGCGACAGCCTCAAGGTCCTCATCGACGCCACAGCGGGGCTGGTCACCGTGGGAGAGGCGGGCACCGGCGCCGAGGCCGTGCGCCTGGCCCGCCGGCTGCGCCCCGATGTCGTCCTCATGGACATCCGCATGCCCGACATGGACGGCATCGAAGCGACCAGCCGCATCTGCGCCCACCCCGACGGCGTCCGCGTCCTCATCCTCACCACCTTCGACCTGGACGAATACGTGTACGGCGCGCTACGCGCGGGAGCGAGCGGCTTCCTCGTCAAGAACGCCACAGCGGAGGAGCTCCTGGCCGCCATCAGAGTCGTCGCCGCCGGCGAGGCCCTGCTCGCGCCCTCGGTGACCCGACGCCTCATCGCCGACTTCCTCTGTGGATCCCGCTCCACCCCGGCCGTGCGCGACCTGGGCAGCACCACCCAGCGCGAACGCGAGGTGCTCACCCTGATAGGCAGCGGCCTGTCCAACACCGAGATAGCCGAGCACCTCCACCTCACCGTCGGCACGGTCAAGACCCACGTCGGCCGCCTGCTGTCCAAGCTGCACGCCCGCGACCGCGCCCAACTGGTCATCGCCGCCTACGAAGCCGGCCTCGTCACCGTCCCGGACAACCACCGATGACCAGCAGGCCCGAAGCCGAACTCACCACCACCCCGGTCGGGCTCGTGACGCGGCCGGTCCCAGGAGGGCGGGTCGTGGTCCGAGACGGCGTCGCCCTCCTCGCCGAACGCCTCCAGCGCGCCGCCGACGAAGGCGACCTGCCCGCCGGCCACGACCCCGGGCTGCTCGCCCGCTCCCTCGTGACCGTCGCCAACGGCATCGCCGTCCAGGCCGCGGGCGGCACCCCTCGCGACGAACTGCGCCGGGTCGCCGAGCTGGCCCTGCTCCAGTGGCCGAGCCCATAAGCAAGAAACATGTCCTCTGTCGACTGGACAAATGCCACGGTTTGTGGCCAGTGACGTGATGGGCGGTCTGTTCTGACGAGAATTGAGATGTCTCTCTCGTTGCAGGCAGCGGAGTTTCATGCCTCGCCAGAGCCGAGATTCGCCCGACAGCTCTTCTGACCTGCGGTGAAGCCATTTCCGGCGGAGCTGCCAGGGGGCCATTTCCGCTTCTCCGGTAAATGCCGGTGACACGTGCCGGGATCAGCATTCCTGGCAATCCAATAGAGTCCTCCGCCATGGATACGAAATACCAGTCGGCCGAAGAACTGGCGGTCGCATTGCGGGCCGGGGAAGTGAGCTCAGCAGAGCTGACGGACGACGCGATCGCCCGGATCGAGCGCGACGACGAGGTGACCAACGCGATCTGCGTACCGGACTTCGACCGGGCGAGAGCAGCGGCGCGAGACGCCGACCGGGCGCGCGCCCGCGGTGAGGAGCGGCCGCTGCTGGGCGTCCCGGTGACGGTCAAGGAGTCGTACGACGTCGAAGGGATGGCCACGACCTGGGGCATGCCGCAGCACCGCGACTTCATGCCGGCCGAGGACGCGGTCCAGGTGCGGCGGCTGAAGGAGGCGGGCGCGGTGGTGCTCGGCAAGACCAACGTGCCGCTGGGCCTGCAGGACATCCAGACCTTCAACGACCTCTACGGCACCACCACCAACCCCTGGGACCGCGACCGCACCTCAGGCGGCTCGTCCGGCGGGTCGGCGGCGGCGCTGGCGTGCGGGTTCGGGGCGCTGTCGATCGGCTCCGACCTGGCCGGTTCGCTGCGTACGCCCGCCCACTTCTGCGGCGTCTACGCGCACAAGCCGACGCTCGGGCTGGCGGCGACCCGCGGCATGGCCCTGCCGAAGGAGCCGCCGGCGGAGCTCGACCTGGCGGTCGTCGGTCCGATGGCGCGTACCGCCCGCGACCTCGCGCTCCTCCTCGACGTCATGGCAGGTCCCGACCCGCTGACGCACGGCCTGGCGTACGAGCTCAAGCTGCCGCCCGCCCGCCGCGACCGGCTCGGCGACTTCCGGGTCCTGGTCCTCGACGAACATCCGCTGCTCCCGACCGGCTCGGCCGTGCGGGCGGGCGTGCACCGGGTGGCCGCCGCGCTCACCGACGCAGGCGCCCGCGTCGAGTGGCACAGCCCGCTGCTGCCGGACCTGGCGGAGGCCGCGAGGCTCTCCATGCAGCTGCTGATCTCGGGTGCGGTCGCGCGCTTTCCCATGGGGGCGCACGAGCACGTCCCCGACGACCAGAGCCTCGAGTCCGTACGGCTGCGCGCCCTGACGCTCAGCCACCGCGACTGGCTGAAGGTGAACAGCCGACGCGAGGCCCACCGGCACGGCTGGCGGGCGTTGTTCGCCGAGTTCGACGCCGTGGTGTGCCCGGTGACGCCGACGCCGGCGTTCCCGCACGACCACAGCCCCGATCCGATGCGGCGGCGCATCGACATCGACGGCACCGACTACCCGTACTTCGACCAGCTCGTCTGGGCCGGCCTGGCCACCATGCCCGGCCTGCCGGCCACCGCCGTCCCGGCGGGCGGATCCCCCGAAGGGCTGCCGGTGGGCGTGCAGCTCATCGGCCCGATGTTCGAGGACCGCACCCCGCTCCGGCTGGCCGAGCTGCTGGAGCAGGAGATCGGCGGCTTCCAGCCGCCGAAGGCACGATAGCGTCGAGGACATGATGATCGAGCTGGACGTCCACGTGGACGGGGGTCGCACGCTGCACGTCTACGACACCGCTCCAGGCGACGGCGAGCGGCTGCCGGTCATGTGGCACCACGGCACGCCGAACCTCGGCGCGCCTCCCGAGCCGCTCTTCGCAGCGGCCGACCGGCTGGGGGTGCGCTGGCTGGCGCTCGACCGGCCGGGCTACGGGGGCTCCGACGTGGCGCCGGGGCTGGACGGTCGCGTCCGTCGCCGGTGACGCGGCGGCCGTCGCGGACGCGCTCGGCATCGGCGGGTTCGCCGTCGCGGGCTATTCGGGCGGCGGCACCTACGCGTTGGGGTGTGCCGCGCTGCTGGGTGACCGTGTCCGGGCGGTGCTGAGCCTGGCCGGCATCGCCCCGTACGGCGCCGACGGTCTGGACTGGTTCGCCGGGATGATCCCGTCCGGGGTGGCCGCGCTGGGCACGGCGGCGGGCCGGAAGGTACGGGCGGCCTGGCTGGCCGAGCACTGCCCGGCCGCCGACCTGCGGCTGCTCAAGGGCGACAGCCACTTCACCGTCGTCACCCACGCCGAAGCCGGCCTGGAGTGGCTGTGCGGCGTGGCGTAGATCACGTCACCGCGATGTCACAACGAGCGGGCGGCCGGCATCTTCTGCTCGACCGGGAACAAGCCCGGCGTGTGGAAGGAGCACCATGAACGCCCTCTTGGCCACCACTTTCGGCGGCGACGTCATCGAGCCTGGCACGGCCGGCTACGAGGAGGCCGCTCGCACGATGCTGGTCCCCGGCAGTCCGGCCTACGTCCTGCGGCCGGCGAGCGTGGCGGACGTGCAGGCCGCTGTCCGGTTCGCCGCCGACGCGGGTCTGGTGCTGTCGGTGCGCGGCGGCGGTCACGCCTTCGCCGGTTTCGGCACCAATGACGGCGGCGTCGTCCTCGACCTCGCCAGGCTCGCCGACGTCGAGGTCATCGACGAGGCACGTCACATCGTCCGCGTGGGCGGCGGCGCCACCTGGGGCCGGGTCGCGGACGCCCTGGCTCCGCTGGGCCTGGCGATCTCCTCGGGAGACACCAGGAGCGTGGGGGTCGGCGGGCTGACGTTGAGCGGCGGCATCGGCTGGAAGGTCAGGAAGCACGGGCTGACCCTGGACAGCCTGGTCGCCGCCGAGGTCGTCACCGCCTCCGGTGCGGTGCTGCGCGCCGGCGTGGAGGAGAACCCCGAGCTGTTCTGGGCGCTGCGGGGAGGCGGCGGCAACCTCGGCGTGGTGACCGCCTTCGAGCTGGCGGCGCACCCGACGACGGACGTCTTCTTCGGCGCGATCACCTTCCCTGCCGCGGAACTGGCAGAAGTCCTCCAGGGCTGGGCGGCCTGTATGCGAACGGCCCCGGACGAGCTGACCTCCATCGCGAGCTTCGCTAACCCCTTCGAGGGCGGCCACGAAGCGCCGGTGAGGATCCAGGTCGCCTTCGACGGCGACGACGCCGAGGCGGCCGCGAAGGCCATCGGCCCGATCCGCGCTCTGGGCACGGTGCTGAGCGACGACGTCGCGCTCCTGCCGTACGCGGACATCCTTGAGGAGGGCCAGGCCGCGCCGCCCGGCATCCGGCTGCTCACCCGCAGCGCGTTCGCCGAGGCCAGGTCGGTGCGCCAGGTCCTGGAGCTGCTCGCGGAGATCGGGGCGGCGCAGGGCTCACCGTTCATCTCCGTCCGCAGCGTCGGAGGCGCGGTCGCCCGGATCCCCGACGACGCCACCGCCTACGCCCACCGTCAGGCGGAGCTGATGTTCGTGACCACCGCGGCCGGGCCGGAGCCGATCGTCGAGGCGGCCCGCCCGGCCCTGGAGGCGATCTGGGCCAGGCTTGCGCCCCACGTCAGCGGGGCGTACGCCAACTTCCTCACCTCCGCCACGCCGGACGACGTGGCCGCGGTCTACCCGCCGCGGACCCTCCGGCGGCTCGCGGCGGTCAAGCGCCGGCACGACCCCCGCAACCTGTTCTCCCGCAACCACAACGTCCGCCCGTGAACGAGCGCCCCGGCCGGATGGACCCGGCCACCGAGGACTTCGTGGCCCACAGGAACCTGCTGTTCACCGTGGCGTACGAGCTGCTCGGCTCGGCCGCCGACGCCGAGGACGTGCTGCAGGAGACCTGGCTGAAGTGGGTGGGCGTCGATCTCGGCACGGTGCGGGATCGGCGGGCGTACCTGATCAGGATGGTGACGCGGCAGGCGCTGATGCGGCTGCGCACGCTCGGCCGGCGCAAGGAGTCGTACGTCGGCCCGTGGCTGCCCGAGCCGCTGCTGACCACGCCCGACGTGGCCGAGGACGTCGAGCTGGCCGAGAGCGTCTCCATGGCCATGCTGCTGGTGCTGGAGACGCTCACGCCGGCCGAGCGGGCGGTGTTCGTGCTGCGTGAGGTGTTCGCCCTCGGCTACGACGAGATCGCCGAGGCCGTGGACAAGAGCCAGGCCGCGGTCCGCCAGATCGCCCACCGGGCTCGCTCGCACGTCGCCGCCCGCCGGCCGCGCGCGGGCGTCTCGCCGGCCGAGATCCGTGACGCGCTCGACGCCTTCCGGCGGGCGGCGGAGACCGGCGACCTGCAAGGGCTGCTCGCCGTCCTCGCGCCCGACGCCGTCTTCCTCAGCGACGGCGGCGGAGTCGTGGAGGCGCTGCTGGAGCCGCTCGTGGGGGCCGAGCGGATCGCCCCGCTGGCCGCCGCGCTGTCCAGGTTCGGCGCCGGCGCGCTGCAGCCGGCCCACGTCAACGGCCATCCGGCCCTGGTGCTCCGCGTCGATGGCGGGATCGACGCCGTCATCACGGTGCGGGTCGAGGGCGGCCTGATCAGGGGCGTGTACGCCGTACGCAATCCGGAGAAGCTGTCGCGCGTGTATGAGGAGACCCCGGTGAGCCGCTGAGCGGGACGGGCGGGCCCGATCGCTTCATCGGCCCTGGAACGTCGGACGAGCAGGACGCCGGCGGCCCGCCCACCAGCGGGCCGCCGGCAGTGGGAACAGAACAGTACTTTCGGCCGGTACAAGCCCATGGGACCCGTGCCCTAGCGTGGCCGCCGTGCGTGCTCCCGTTCGGCTCGAGGTGGCGGCCGAGATCGGACTCGGCGTCGTGCTCGCGCTGGCCATCGCCTACCAGGCCGTCCGCCTCGCCGCCAGCTGGGGTGGCGGCTATTGGGTGCCCGGCGCCTGCGTCGGCGCGGTGGTGGCGGTGCTCGCCGTGGCACGCCGCGCCGCCCGGCTGTGGACGGTCGTGGCCGGCCTGACCGTGGCCGGGCTCGCCGTCCTGCCCGCACACCTCCTCCGCCTGCCGGCGGAGCCGGGCCCTGCCACCGCGCTCGGCCTGGCGGTGCTCATCGGCTCCGCGGTCAGGGAACTGCCCGCCGTCCAGGCGCTCGCCGTGGCCGCCGCAGGGGCGGTCGTCATGACGGGCGGCCTGCTGACCGGCTCCGGCTCGCCCGTGCCGGTCCAGGGCGGCCTGATCTGGCTCGCCGCTCTCGGGAGCGGGCTCGTCCCCCGATGGCTGGCCGCCCGCCGCCGCGCCGCCACCGAGCGCGTACGCCGTGCCGAGCGCCGCGAGCTGGCCAGGGAGCTGCACGACGTCGTGGCCCACCACGTCACCAGCATCGTGCTCCAGGCGCAGGCCGCCCAGCTCGTCACCGCCAAGCACCCGGACAGGACGGCCGCCTCGCTCGCCGGCATCGAGGCCGCGGGCCACGAGGCGCTGGCCGCGACCCGCCGCGTGGTCGGCCTGATGCGCGAGAGCGCCCACGGCGTGACGGGTTCCCAGGAGCTCGCCGAGCTGGTCGAACGCTTCGACGGCCCCGGCCGATCGGCGCGGCTGCGGCTGGCCGCCGAGCCCGACGGCTGGCCGGCCGAGGTGCGCAGCACCGTGTACCGCGTCGTCCGCGAGTCGCTGACCAACGTCGCCAGGCACGCCGGGCACGCCCGTGTGGTCACCGTCGGCATCACCCAGGACGAGCAGGCCGTCACGGTCGTGGTCGAGGACGACGCCCCGCACCCGGCCGCCCGCCCCCACCGCGCCGGCTACGGCATCATCGGCATGCGGGAACGCCTCGACGCCCTGGGCGGAACCCTGACCGCCGGCCCCGGCCCTGGCGCGGGCTGGGTCGTGCGCGCCACCGTCCCCGCCGGGGAACGCCGATGACGCCGCCCATCCGGGTGCTGGTGGCCGACGACCAGGCGATGATCAGGGCCAGCCTGCGCATCATCCTGGAGGACCAGCCCGAGATCGTCGTGGTCGCCGAGGCGGGCGACGGCGACGAGGCCATCGAGCAGGCCCGCCGGACACGTCCTGACGTCTGCCTGGTGGACGTCCAGATGCCCCGCCTCGACGGGATCGAGGTGGCCCGCGCACTGGCCGACGCCCCGACCAGGGTGGTCATGGTCACCACGTTCGACCTGGACGAATACGTCCACGGCGCGCTGCACTGCGGCGCGGCCGGGTTCGTGCTGAAGGACGCCGGCCCCGCGCTGCTCGTCGAGGCCGTACGGGCCGCCCACGCGGGCGACGCGCTCATCTCGCCGTCGATCACGCTGCGGTTGCTGCGCCGGCTCGCCGACCGCGGAGCGGGGGGCGCGGCCCGCGCGCCCGCGCAGCCCCTGACCGCGCGGGAGACCGAGATCGTCCTTGCGGTCGCCAGGGGGTGCAGCAACCAGGAGATCGCCGACGAGTTGTTCATCGCGGTGAGCACGGTCAAAGGGCATGTGGCGGGCGCCCAGGCCAAGCTCGGCGTCCGCAACCGGGTCGAGATCGCGGCCTGGGCCTGGGGGAGCCGCATGATGGACGCGGAGCGCTAGGTCAGCCCACGACGAACGGCAGCCGGCCGGCCAGGTCGCCCAGCCCGTCCCGCTCCGCTGGGGTCGGGGTGCGGCGGCCGGTGCCGACGAGCAGCGCGGCCTCGTCGGAGAACGACGCGGGGAACGCGGCCCCGGCGATCTTCTCCAGCATCTCCCGCGACTGGGCCGGCCCCTCAGCGGGCGGGCCGGGCACGCCGGGCAGGTGGGCGATCAGGTCGAGGTGGTGCAGCGTCCATTCGAGCACGTACGCCGTGAGGTAGTCGCCCGCCGTGAGCACCTCGTCCCGCGTACGGACCCGCATCGCGGGGTCGGCCAGCGCGGCGGCCCGTCCCGCGGCGGAGCCGACGTCGTCGAGGTGGAACTTCAGCAGGTACGGGTCCTCGTAGGCGGCGGCCAGCCGGACCGTGAGCGCGTCGAGCGGGTCGTCACCGGTCGGGGGAGTGCCGGTGACCTCCCAGTACGTGATCGCGTCGCGGGTCGGCGGCTCGTCGGTCGGGGTGACGAGGGTGATCAGGACGTCCTGGGCGTCGATGACCAGGTGGCAGACCAGGTCGCGCACGAGCCACCCGGCACAGCCCGACGGCTCGGCGAAGGCGTCGTCGGGCAGGTCGGCGACCGCGGCGCGCAACGCCGCCCAGGAACGTTCGAAGGCATCCACGCGCCCACACCGTAGCGGCTGGTCACGAGGCGGACAACCGGCTCACCCGGTGATGCTCCACGGGATCTCCCGCTCACCGGCGTCGCCTGGGTCGAGGGCGAGCTGCGCGCAGCGGCGGCCCTGGTCGCGCAGCGGGTTGGTGACGGAGGTGATGCCGAGCCGCCGAGCTGCCGGTGAGGCGTCCCAGCCGAGGTAGGCGGCGCCCGGGTGGGAGTCTTCGAGTGCCTGGCGGGCGCCGATCGCGAGCTCGTCGCTCATGGCGATGACGAGCGCGTCCGCGGGCAGACGGTCGGCGAGGTCGCGGGCGGCGGCGGCGCCGTCGGCGCGGGTGTTGCGGGCGACGACCGCGACCGGTATGCCGTCCCAGGTCAGGCCGGCCTCCTCGATGGCGTCGCGGTAGCCGCGCAGGCGGGCGTCGGTGACGGGGAACGGGACGTGCGGCGGCAGACCGGCGCCGGTGGTCGTCATGGCCGCGCGGGCGCGGTCGAGCGGGAACGAGATCACGGCGGGCGTACGGCCCTCGCGCAGCGCGCGGGCGGCGATGGCGCGGGCGGCGGCGCGGTCGTCCTGGGTGACGCGGGCGATGCCGTCGCGCCCGGGGCCGCCCTGGATGACGGCGGGCCGCGGATCGCCCGCGACGGCCGCGAGCACCGGGTCGTCCTCGGTGGTGGTCCATAGCACGAACGCGTCCACGGCGGCCGACAACACCCGGTCGGCGTCGTCGGCGTCGCCCCGCGTCGGGATGAACGTCAGCCCCTGCCCCTCCTCGACGCACACCTCGGCCACGCCCGCGAGGAACCTGGCCGCCTGCGGGTCGTCGAAGGCGTAGACCAGGTGCTCGCTGAAGACCACGCCGAGCTGCCTGGTGCGGCCGGACTTCAGCGCGCGGCCCACGGCGTCGGGGTGATAGCCCAGCTCGCCGGCCGCGCGGTGGACGCGTTCGCGGGTGGCGTCGGCGACGCGGGCGGGGCGGGTGAAGGTGTAGGAGGCGGTCATCAGCGAGACGCCCGCGCGGGCGGCCACGTCCTTCAGCGTCACGCGTCTGCGGTTGGTGGACACGCCGCCATCCTAGTTGTGTATCGTTACACATATGACTGAAGCCAGCTTGCCGGGTCGTGCCGCGCCGTTTCTGGGTTTCGCGGGGTTCGGGGTGTTCTGGGGGGTGTGGGGTGCCTGCCTGCCCCTGCTGCGCGCCCATGCCGGGGTGGGTGATGCGCGGTTCGGCGTCGCGCTGCTGCTGGTGGGGGCCGGGGCGCTGCCCGCCATGCTGCTGACCGGGCGGCTCGTGGACGCCGTCGGGCTGCGGGTGGCCGGGATGCTGCTCACGCTGCTGGGCGTCGCGGGCGTGGTGCTGTGCGCGGTCTCGTCCGGCTATGCCGGGTTGTGCGCGGGCATCCTCGCCGTGGGTGCCGCCTCAGGGGCTACGGACGTGGCCATCAACACGCTCGCCGCCACCGCGGAGAAGCGGACCGGCCGCCCTGTCGTGGCCCGCTCGCACGCCGCCTTCTCCGCCACCGTCGCGGCGAGCAGCCTGGCAGCGGGCGCGCTGGCCGCCGCGACCGGCAGCCTGCTCGCCGCCTTCGCCGCCGCCGCCGTCGTCGTGGTCGCGCTCGGCACGGTCGTGGCCGCCGCCACCCGATCGACCACGGTACGGGACGGCGCCGCGCCCGACGGCGACCAGGCCGCTGCCGCACAGGAACCGGCGGGCCATCGGGACGAGCAGGCCGACGGCGCGGCGGTGCGGGCAGAGGGCGGCGGGCGGTTGCCGGGGCGGGGGGCGTTGCTGGTGGTCGGAGGTGTGGGGGCGTTGGCGTTCGCGGCGGAGAACGCGTTCCAGACCTGGGCCGCGGTGCTGCTGACCGACGCGTTCGCGGCCTCGCCCGCGCTGGCCGCCGTCGCCCCTGCCGCGTTCGCCACGACGGCCGCGCTGGCCAGGCTGGCGGGCGGCCCCGTCATGCTGCGCCGCCCGATCGCCACGCTGGTCACCGCGGGCCTGATCGCGACGGCGGGCGGCGTGCTGACGGCGTTCGCCCCGTCGCTGCAGCTCGCCCTGGCGGGCGTCGTCGCGGCGGCGCTGGGCACCGCGACGCTCTTCCCCACCCTCCTGTCGTACGGGCTGCGGCCCGTCCCCGACGCGTTCAGGGGCCGGGCCACCTCGGCCATCTCGACGGTCGCCTACCTGGGCTTCCTGGCAGGCCCTGCGTACTTCGGCCTGCTCGCCGACGCCGGCGGCGTGCAGCGGGCGTTCCTCGGCGTGGCCGCGCTGACCGGATTGCTCCTGGCGGCCGTCCCGGTGCTGCCCAGACTGGGGAGACCGGAGCCGATCACGCCCCGACGTACGCGGCCAGATGCTCGCCCGTCAGCGTCGAACGGGCCTTGACCAGCTCGGCCGGCGTGCCCTCGAACACCACCCGGCCACCGTCGTGACCGGCACTGGGACCCAGGTCGATGATCCAGTCGGCGTGCGCCATGACCGCCTGGTGGTGCTCGATGACGATGACCGACTTGCCGCTGTCCACGAGCCGGTCGAGCAGGCCGAGCAGCTGCTGGACGTCGGCCAGGTGCAGGCCGGAGGTCGGCTCGTCCAGGACGTACACGCCGCCCTGCTCGGCCATGTGGGTGGCCAGCTTGAGCCGCTGCCGCTCGCCGCCGGACAGCGTGGTGAGCGGCTGGCCCAGCGTCAGGTAGCCGAGCCCGACGTCGGCGAGCCTGGTGAGGATGGCGTGCGCGGCCGGCGTACGGGCCTCGCCCGCGCCGAAGAACTCCACGGCCTCGGCCACCGGCATGGCCAGCACCTCGCTGATGTCGCGCCCGCCGAGCTTGTGCTCCAGGACCGACGGGTGGAACCGCTTGCCCTCGCACTCCTCGCAGACGGTGGTGACGCCGGCCATGAAGCCTAGCTCGGTCTCGACGACGCCGGAGCCGTTGCAGTCGGGGCAGGCGCCCTCGGAGTTGGCGCTGAACAGCGCCGGCTTGACGCCGTTGGCCTTGGCGAACGCCTTGCGGATCGGGTCGAGCAGGCCGGTGTAGGTGGCCGGGTTGCTGCGCCGGGAGCCGCGGATGGGGCTCTGGTCGATCGACACCACGCCGGCGCGGGCCGGGATCGAGCCGTGGATGAGCGAGCTCTTGCCGGACCCGGCCACGCCGGTGACGACGGTCAGCACGCCGAGCGGGACGTCGACGTCCACGTTCCGCAGGTTGTTGGTGGTGGCGCCGCGGATCTCCAGGACGCCGGTCGGCTCGCGCACGGTGTCCTTCAGCGTGGCGCGGTCGTCGAGGTGGCGCCCGGTGATGGTGCCGGCCGCCCGCAGCCCCTCGAGGGTGCCCTCGTAGCAGATCTCGCCGCCCGCCGAGCCGGCGCCGGGCCCCAGGTCCACCACGTGGTCGGCGATCGCGATCGTCTCCGGCTTGTGCTCGACGACCAGCACCGTGTTGCCCTTGTCGCGCAGCCGCAGCAGCAGGTCGTTCATGCGCTGGATGTCGTGCGGGTGCAGGCCCGCGGTGGGCTCGTCGAAGACGTAGGTGACGTCGGTGAGCGAGGAGCCGAGGTGGCGGATCATCTTGACGCGCTGCGCCTCGCCGCCCGACAGGGTGCCCGCCGGCCGGTCGAGCGACAGGTAGCCGAGCCCGATCTGGACGAACGAGTCGAGCGTGTGCGCCAGCTTGCCGAGGAGCGGGGCCACGGAGGGCTCGTCGAGGCCGCGCACCCATTCGGCCAGGTCGCTGATCTGCATCGAGCAGGCGTCGGCGATGTTGACGCCGCCGATGCGCGAGGAGCGGGCCAGTTCGCTGAGGCGGGTGCCGTCGCACTCGGGGCAGGCGGTGAACGTGACCGCCCGCTCCACGAACGCCCTGATGTGCGGCTGCATCGCCTCGGGGTCCTTCGACAGGAACGACTTGCGGATCTTCGGGATCAGCCCCTCGTACGTGAGGTTGACGCCGTCGACCTTGACCTTCATCGGCTCCCCGTACAGGAAGTCGTTCAGCTCCTTCTTGGTGAAGTCGCGGATCGGCTTGTCGGGGTCGACGAGGCCGGAGGCCATGAAGACGCGGACGGTCCAGAAGCTGTCGACCTTGTAGCCGGGCACGGTGATGGCGCCCTCGGAGATCGACTTGGAGTCGTCGTAGAGCTGGGTGAGGTCGAGGTCGTTGACCGTGCCGCGGCCCTCGCAGCGCGGGCACATGCCGCCGGTGCGGGTGTAGGTCGCCTTGACCGGCTTCTTCTTCTCGCCGCGCTCGACCGTGATCGCGCCGCTGGCCCGCACGGTGGGCACGTTGAAGGAGAACGCGTTGGGCGAGCCGATGTGCGGCTGCCCCAACCGGCTGAACAGGATGCGCAGCATCGCGTTGGCGTCGGTGGCGGTGCCTACCGTGGAGCGCGGGTCGGCGCCCATGCGCTGCTGGTCGACGATGATCGCGGTGGTGAGCCCGTCGAGCACGTCCACCTCGGGCCGCGCCAGCGTCGGCATGAAGCCCTGGACGAACGTGCTGTACGTCTCGTTGATCATCCGCTGCGACTCGGCGGCGATCGTGCCGAAGACCAGCGAGCTCTTGCCCGACCCCGACACCCCCGTGAACACCGTCAGCCGGCGCTTCGGGATCTCGACGCTGACGTCCTTGAGGTTGTTGACGCGGGCGCCGTGCACGCGGATGAGGTCGTGGGTGTCGGCGGCGTGGGGCGCGGGCGACTGGGTGTCCGTGCTCGTGGCCATGCTGTCGGAGTCTCCATCTGTCTTATGGGCGCTGCCGCTGGTCGGGCAGTATGAGCAGTATGTCGGTTTTCGCCGCTCTCAGGGGGCGGCGGCCGCGCATGCGACTCAGGTTAGGTGCGCGCCCGCGACGAGGGCTTCTCCAATACTGACCGTTTCACCCCTGCCTGGTCAGCCCGGCACACGTCAGCCAGATGTGCTCGCATGCCGCCGACGCCAGCTCCAGGCTCCCTGGCGACTCCTGCGAGGCGTGGTAGAAGCTCCGCTCGATCATCCAGCACAGCGCGCGGGCCATCGCCGCCGCCTGGTCGGGCGCGCCGCCGGCCGGCACGCCCGCCCGTTCCAGCACGGCGACGATGGCTCCGGTGAACAGGTCGGCCGTGTGGCTCCACAGCTGCCCGATCTCCGGCACGGTCAGCGACAGGTCGATCGCCGTGCGCATGACCAGGCCGTGCTCGTTCCACAGCTCGATCGTGCGTCGCATGGCCGCCGCGATGGCCTGGCGCGGGTCGTCGCTCTCGGCCGTGGCCCGCGAGCGCTCCCACAGGTGCTCGACGGTCCGCGCCACGAGCGCCGTGACCACCTCCTGCTTCGAGCCGAAGTAGAAGTAGAGCGCGCCGCGGGTGATGCCGGCGCCCTGGGCGATGTCGCCGACCGTCATCGCCTCGTAGCCCTTCTCCGCCAGCAGCGACTCGCAGGTGTCGAGGATCGCCCGCTCCCTCAGATCCCCCTTGCGCTCCGTGGCGCGCCGGCGCCGCGCGGGCTGGGTGCCGGGCATCAGAGCTGCGCGCCCTCGGGGAAGTCCGTCGTACGGGAGAGCTCCTCCCATGCGCGGATGTCCTCCTCCACGGCGGCGCGCTGGGCGGCGATCAGGCGCAGCGCGTCGGAGCCCAGCACCAGGTGGGCCGGCGGCTCCTCGATCGAGGCGATGTGCACGACGGCCTCCCCGGCCTTGGCCGGATTGCCCAGCTGGTTGCCGCTCGCCTTGAGCCGCTTCTGGCGGATGGGCATGAACAGCTCGTCGTAGTCCTCGATGAAGTGCTCGGCGCGCGTCATGGACCGCCCCGCCCAGTCCGTACGGAACGAGCCCGGCTCGATCGCCGTCACGTGGATGCCGAACTGCTCGACCTCCTGGCCCAGCGACGCGAGGATGCCCTCCATGGCCCACTTGCTACC
This sequence comes from Nonomuraea sp. NPDC004580, assembly GCF_040609855.1. Lineage (NCBI taxonomy): Bacteria > Bacillati > Actinomycetota > Actinomycetes > Streptosporangiales > Streptosporangiaceae > Nonomuraea > Nonomuraea sp. NPDC004580. The sequence continues at coordinate 186,240 of NZ_JBEXLH010000004.1, forward strand.
GCAGTAGGCGGACATGCCGGGCACCGTCATCATCCCGGCCATGGAGGTGACGGCCATCAGGTGGCCGCGGCGGCGCTGCCGCATGTAAGGGAGCACCGCTCGCAGCGTGGACACCGCCCCGAAGACGTTGACCTCGAACTGCCGCCGCACCTCCGCCAGCGGGGTCTCCTCGAACGTGCCCTCCAGGCCGTAACCGGCGTTGGCGATGACGACGTCGAGCGGGCCGACGTTCTGCTCGACGTCGGCGAACACCCGGGTGACCGCCTCGTCGTCGGTCACGTCGAGCATGCGGCCGTGCGCGCGGCCCGGCTCCAGCTCCTCGAACGCCCGCAGGTCCGCCTCGGAGCGGACGGTCCCCGTGACGGTGTGCCCGGCGGCCAGCGCCGCCTGGGCGATGGCCCGGCCGAGGCCCGAGCTGACGCCGGTGATGAGCCACTTCTGTTGCTGCATGTCCCCCTCCAAGGGCTCCGAGGAGGAGCCCGGCCGGCTCCCCACAGCACAAAATCTACACTATGTCGATTTTTCTCGCCAAGGTGTCGATTATCGTTGTGGAGCGGCGGCGCACCAGATCTCCGCCGCCGCGCACACCACCGCCGCGAGCACCATCGCGGCCGCCGGCCCCGCAACGCCGCCCATGACGGCGACGCCGAGCATGGCCCCGGCCTGCCGTACGGCGTTGAGCAGCCCTCCCGCCTGCGCGGGCGAGTTGTCGGGCGAGCGGCTGCTGGTCAACGTGCCCTCCTGCTCCTTCCACCTGGCCGCCGACCGGGCCTTCTGGCCCGCGATGGAACGCGTGCAGGCGGGTAGGGTCGCGCCCAGCCTGGGCGGCCCGGTCGCGCACGCGGCCGTCGCAGGACGGACGGACTCTCCGCGGCACGGGCTGGACCTCCTCGAAGCCCTCCCGACCGAGCGGGAGCGGTTCCAGCCGTACCACGCCGTACGGGGTGACCTGCTGGCCAGGCTCGGGCGGCACGAGGACGCGGCGGCGGCGTACGCGCAGGCCGTCGGACTCACCACCGATCCGGCAGTCCGCGCGTTCCTCACGACTCGGCGATCTCCCGGCAAAATGTCGGACGAGGCCGGTACGGTCTGATCGACAACATCGAGCATCTGGAGTAGTGGCCATGGACACATCCGCATACGTGAGGGCCGCCGTCGAGCAGACGGACACGCTGGCCGACTGGGTCGACGGCAAGGACGCCGCGACCCCCGTGCCGACCTGCCCTGAGTGGACGCTGGCCGACCTCGTCGACCACGTCGGCGGGGTGCAGCGGATGGTGACCATGCTGGTCGGTGACCGGCTGATCGACCCGACCCCGGCGTTCACCGGCGCCGTCCCCGGTCCGACGGATCCGGCCGAGTGGCGCGAATGGCTGACCCGCTGCGCGGCCGAGGTGCGGCAGGCATACTCCTCGGTCTCCGATGACACGCCGGTGTGGGATCCGTCGGGCGCCGCGGCGGGCGTGCCGTTCTGGGCGCGCCGGGTGTTCGGCGAGGTCTGCGTCCACCGGGCCGACGCGGCGGCGGCGCTCGGCCTGCCCTACGAGCTGGCGCCCGACCTCGCGGTCGCGGCCCTGGCCGACTGGCTGACCACGATGACCTCGCGCGGCTACTGGGACAACGTGCCGCGCTTCGCCGAGGCGATGCGCGGAGACGGCCAGACCCTGCGCTTCCGCGCCACCGACGCCGCCGGCGACTGGCTGGCCCGCCGCGAGCAGGACGGCGTCGTCCTGGAGCAGGGCGGCGACAAGGCCGACGTCACGGTCAGCGGCCCGGCCACCGACCTCCTCCTCGTGATCACCAGGCGCCGCGCCCTCGACGCGGCGCCCGCGCTCGACGTGCAGGGCGACCGGGCGCTGTTCGAGCACTGGATCGACCACATGGACTGGGTCGCCGGCTGAGCCGTCACTGGCCGATCATGCGGACCTTCATCACGTACCAGAACGACTCCTCGTACGTGCCGACGATGTTCTTCGTGTAGGTGTAGACCTCGCCGGGGTCGAGCGTCTGGCACGTCCCGCCGTAGACCTCGACCTCGCCCAGCTCGACACCGGCCCCGACCAGCGGCGGGGTGACCTCGCGCAGGCTGTAGGACTTGATGGTGTTGCCGCTGATGGTGATGTCGGGGATGTTGAAGTCGGCGGGGTCCGCGTCGTCGCCGGCGCGCATGTTCACCCAGCCCCCGGGATACAGGTACGGAAGCAGCCGCACCCGGATCTCGTCCTTCCCGTCCGATTCGGCCACCTCGATCGCGTCGAGGTCGTAGAACTCCACCCGGCACGACGACGTCGCCGTGGCCGCCTGCGCCGCCGGTGCGGCCGGCACGCCCACGGCCGCCGTCAGAGCGAGCGCGGTGGCGAGTTTGTACGAGTACCGCATACTGCTTCCCCTCCTGGTGAACTGCCTGGAAACGTGCCGCCAGGGTCCGGCAGGACGCGTGAGCCGACCGTGAGAGCCCAGCTCATCGCGGGTGTGCGGGGCTGTGGACGCACACGCTGGTCGGCTTCGCCTCTGCACTGATCATGCTGGTCTCCAAGTACGGCTTCGCGGACGTGCTCGGCGACAACGTCGCCCTCGACCCTTCCCGGGTGGCCGCGCAGATCGTGTCGGGCATCGGCTTCATCGGCGGCGGCCTGATCTTCGTGCGCCGCGACGCGGTGCGCGGCCTGACGACGGCCGCGGTGATGTGGCTGACCTGGACATCGACGGCGTGCTGACGGTCGCCGGCACCGACCTCGACGCCTCCGTCTCCTGAACCGGGCGAGTTGACAACGAGCGACCTCCTCCATCACCCTTTCACTACTTAAATAGTGAAAGGGTGATTCTGGCTTGATCGAGTTCAACCTGGAACGCGGGTCGGGGGTCTCGACCTACCTGCAGCTCGTGCACCAGGTGAAACAGGCTCTCCGGCTCGGCACGCTGCGGCCCGGCGACCAGTTGCCGACCGCCCGCGAGGTGGTCGAGCGCCTGGCCATCAACCCCAACACCGTGCTCAAGGCGTACCGGGAGCTGGAGCGCGAAGGGCTGGTCGAGGGGCGGCCTGGGATGGGGACGTTCGTCCGGCAGGGCATCGCGGGCGCGACGCTCGCCGACCACACGCGGCTGCGGCGGTCCCTGGAGTCGTGGGTGCGCGACGCCCGCGCGGCGGGGCTCGACGAGGAGGACCTGCGGGCGCTGTTCACCGTGGTCGTGGCCGACGTCGCGAAGGAGGGCGCGGCATGAACCCCGCGCTGGAGGCGACCGGGCTGTGCGTCCGCTACCGCCGTACGTGGGCGCTGCGCGACTGCTCGCTGTCGCTGCCCGCAGGACGCGTGGCGGCGCTCGTCGGCCCCAACGGCGCCGGCAAGACGACGCTCATGCACGCGGCCGTCGGCCTGCTGCGGCCCGCGATGGGCGGCGTGCGGGTGGCCGGCGAGGTGGCGTTCGTGGCCCAGGACAAGCCGCTGTACGACGCTTTCACCGTCGCCGAGATGCTCACCTTCGGCCGCCGCATGAACCGGCACTGGGACGACGCCGCCGCGGCCGACCGGCTCGCCGCGCTGGGCATCCCGCTGGATCGCAAGGCCGGCCGGCTGTCGGGCGGCCAGCAGGCACAGGTGGCGGTCACCCTGGCGCTGGCAAGGCGGCCCGACCTGCTCGTGCTGGACGAGCCGCTGGCCAACCTCGACCCCCTGGCCCGCCACGACGTGATGCGGTCGATCATGGCGGAGGTGGCCGGGCGCGAGCTGACCGTGCTGCTGTCCTCACACGTCGTCTCCGACCTGGAGGAGACATGCGACTGGCTGATCGTGCTCAACGGCGGCAGGCTGCAGGTAAGCGGCGACATCGAGGACTTGCTCGACGGGCATGTCGTGCTCACCGGGCCGGAGGAGGCGTCGACGGCGGGCACCCACGTGGTGACCGCGAGCCGTACCGGCAGGCAGGTCAGCCTGCTGGTCAGGGGCGCGCTCCCGCCCGACCCGCGCTGGCAGGCGCGCCGTCCAGGGCTGGGCGAGCTGGTCATGGGCTACCTGCGCAGCCCTGAGTCGGCGGCGCTGCCGGGGCTCGCGGGGGTACGCGCGTGATCTGGGTGACGTGGCGCCAGCACCGGGCGCAGATCCTCGTGACGGCGGGCTTCCTGGCAGCACTCGGCGTGCTGCTGCTCGGCTCGGGAGTGGAGGCCGGCCGGTACGTCGCCGAGCACGCACCGCCCGGCTGCCCGGGACCCGCCGTGGCCTGCGGCGACCTGGCCGTGGCACTCGGGCAGCGCTACGACGCGGTGTACTCGGTGTTCGGCTGGATGCCCCTGGTCGCTCCTGCGCTGATCGGCGCGTTCTGGGGCGCACCGCTGCTCGGCCGCGAGTACGAGCGCGGCACCCACCGCCTGGCCTGGACCCAGTCCGTGTCCGTGGGGCGCTGGCTGGCGATCAAGCTGTCGGTGCTGGGCGGGGCGGTCGTGGCCGGCGGGCTGCTGCTCTCGCTCATGGTGAGCCTGTGGCGGCCGGTCTTCAGGACGGGGATCGACTCCGCGTTCGGCAACATCGGCGTGTTCAACATGGTCGGCGTGGCGCCGGCGGCGTGGTGGCTGTACGCGTACGCGCTCGGCACGCTCGCCGGCACCATGTTCCGGCGGACGCTGCCCGCGATGGCGCTGGTCGTGGCCGGTGTGGCGGCGACCATGTTCACGCTGTTCCAGCTCAGCGACCACTACGCCGAGCCGGCCCGCGCTGAGCTGACCGGCACGGTGGTGCTGCCCGACCAGGACGCCCGGCTGGTGCGCGCCGCCTGGGTCGAACCGTCGGGGAAAGAGGTGGACGACCCTTCGAACACCGGCTGCCCGCGCCGCGTCGACGCGGGGCGGAGCAACAGGAACGCCGAGGCATGGCAGGCGTGCCTGTTCGGCAAGGGCTACCGCTACGCCGTGTACTACCACCCGCCGTCCCGGTTCTGGCGCTTCCAGTGGACGGAGGCGGCGATCCTGACGCTGGCCTCGGCGGCACTCGGCGGGCTGGCCGTGCGCCGCACCCTCCGCCGTCCGGGCTGAGGCCGTTGCTACACACCTGACGCATGGTCGCCGCCCGGCGGAGACGCGCTCATCGCGGGCCGGAGACATCGGTGCCGCACGCTGGCCGGCATGCGGAGATTCGTGATGCTTGTGCTGGTGTGCGTGCTGTCCGGGTGCGGGGTCGCCTCCGGCACGGACGTGCCGCTGCCGTGGCCGGACGAGGGGCAGGCCGCGGTGGAGGTCGTGGGCGTGGGCGGCCTGGGTTCGAGCGGGGGCGCCGAGCCGGTGCCGATCGCGAGCGTGACGAAGGTGATGACCGCGTACGTGCTGCTGCGCCGTCACCCGCTCAGGCCGTCCGGCCAGGGCCCGTGGATCACCGTGGACCGGACGGCGGCCGAGGAGTCCTTCCTGCCGCAGGAGTCCACCGTCCCGCTGGTCGAGGGCCGGCGGATCCGGCTGCGGCGGCTGCTGGAGCTGATGCTGGTGCCGTCCGGCAACAACGCGGCCCGGCTGCTGGCCCGGTGGGACGCCGGCTCGGAGGAGCGCTTCGCCGTCCGCATGAACGCCGCCGCGCGCCGCCTCGGCATGACCGCCACCACGTACACGGGGGCCAGCGGCATCGAGGACAGCACGGTCAGCACCGCGTCCGACCAGCTCAAGCTGGCCAAGGAGGCCATGCGCGACCCCGTCTTCCGCGCGGTGGTGGCGCAGGCGGACACCGCCGTGCCGGGCGACTCCAGGCGGCTGCCCAGCACGAACACGCTGCTGGGCACGCACGGCGTGATCGGCGTGAAGACCGGCTCGGGCACCGCCGCGGGCGGCAACCTGATGTGGGCCTCCCGGGTCGAAGGTCGCCTGGTGCTGGGCGTGATCCTCGGCCAGGCGGCCGGCACCAACCCGGTGGCGGGCAAGGCGGCGGCGCTGGAGGCGGGCGCGCGGATGAGCGCGGCAGTGGAGCAGTGGCTACGCAAAGGGGTCACCGCCGCAGCCGGAGGCGCCGCGCTCGACCACCGGCTGCGCGCCGCCGCCCCCGCGCCCGCGTGAGCCGCCCCGCCGGGGCGGCTAAGCTGCGCGCATGGCACGGATTCTCCTCTTGCACTCGATGTACGGCCTGCGGCCCGCCGTCCACCAGGCCGCCGACAGGTTGCGGACGGCCGGACACGAGGTGCACGTGCCCGATCTCTACGACGGCCGGGTGGTCGGCATCCCCGAGGAGGGCATCGCGATCAAGGAGGAGCTCGGCCGCGACGAGCTGCTCAAGCGGGCCGTTGCCGCCGCGGCCCCGCTGTCGGAGCACGGCCTGGTCTACGCCGGCTTCTCGCTGGGCGCCGCGCTGGCACAGAACCTCGCCCTGGGCGACGAGCGCTCGCGCGGCCTGCTGCTCATGCACGGCACCTCCGACATGGCCGACGGCGTCGCGGCCGACGACCTGCCGGTGCAGCTCCACGTCGCCGACCCCGACACCAGCGAGCCGGCCGACTGGCTCAACGCCTGGTACATCCAGATGCGCAGGGCGCGGGCCGACGTCGAGGTGTTCCGCTACGCGGGCGCCGGCCACCTGTTCACCGACCCCGACCTGCCCGACTACGACCCCGAGGCGGCCGAGCGCGCCTGGGCGATCGCGCTGGACTTCGTGGCCGACCTGTGAGACCCGCCGGTCTCACCGCACATCGAGAGGGAGACGGACGATGCCGACCGGCATTGCCATCCGCGACGTCCGCGCGCAGCTGTTCGGGGCGGCCGAGCGGGTGCTGCTGCGCGCCGGCCCCGAGGGCCTGACCAGCCGGGCGCTCACCGCCGAGGCGGGGGTCGCCAAGGGGGTGCTGCACCGCCACTTCGCGGACTTCGACGCGTTCCTCGTCGAGCTGGTACGCGACCGCATCGCCCGCCTCGACGCCCAGGCCGCCGCGCTCGTCGCCGCCGCGGGCACCGGCACGGTCGCGGGCAACCTCACCGCCGCGCTGATCGAGCTGTTCGACCCGGTCACCGTGTCGATCGCCGGTTTGATCATCTTCCGCGACGAGCTGCGCGCCCGCCTGCGCCAGTCCACCCCGTCCGGGGTCCCGCTGCTGGCCGAGGGGGTTGCCATGCTGCGGTCCTACCTCGCCCGCGAGTGCGAGCTGGGCCGGGTCGCCGCCGACACCGACGCGGCGACGCACGCGCTGACTCTGGTCGGGGCCGGTCACCTGCTGTTCGCCGACCGCGCGGCGGGGCCGCCCGAGGAGCAGGCGGTGGCGGCCATGGTCAGCACGGTGATCGCCGACATCGTCCAGCGACGCCTCCTCTGACCGCGCGAGCAGGCCTGGATCAGGCTGCTTCGACCCTCGCGCGGGCCGGGCCGCGCCGGGCCGCGTGCGGGTCGGAAACCCGCGCGGGTCAGGCGCCGGCGCCGCCGTCCACCGGGACGATCGCGCCGGTCACCATCGAGGCGCGGTCGCTGAGCAGCCACGCCGCCACCTCGGCGACCTCAAGGGGCTCGGCCATCCGGCCGAGCGGGGTCATGGCGGTCGCGTGCTTCTGGACGCCGGGTGTCATGGCCTCCCATTCGTCCATCATCTCGGTGACGGTGGCGCCGGGGGTGATGCCGTTCACCCGGATGCCGTCGGACGCCCAGCTCACCGCGGCGGTCTCGGTGATGCTGTTGAGCGCCCGCTTCATCGCCCCGTACGCCGGCAGCGCGGGGTTGGCGCGGCGGCTGCCGATGCTGGAGGTGTTGACGATGGCGCCGCCACCGCCGCGCCGCATCAGCGCGGCCTCGGCGGTCATGGCCGTCCAGTGCCCGCGGAAGTTCACCGCGAACTGCCGGTCGATGTCCTCGTCGCTGGTGGTGTCGAGCGGCCCGGGCTGCTGGATCGCCGCGCCGTTGTTGAACGCGCCGTCCAGCCGCCCGTGCAGCTCCTCGACCCGCTCGACCGCCGCGCGGACGCTCGCTCGGTCGGCCAGGTCCACGGCCACGGCGTCGGCGACGCCGCCGTCCTCGCGGATCTCGGCCACGATCTTGTCCAGTACGCCGGCGCTGCGGGCGGCGAGCACGACGGCGGCGCCCTCGCGGGCGAAGAGCCGGGCAGCGGCCTCGCCGATGCCGCGGCTGGCGCCGGTGATGAGCGTCACCTTGCCGGTGAGCAGGCCGACAGGGGCGGAAACAGTGGTGTTGGTCATGCGATCAGTGTCAGCCGGGTGGCCGGTGCGGATGCAGGCACAACCGGTACCAGGCTACGCGGCCACGCGGCGGGCACACTGGAGATATGGACAAACAGGAACTCGCGGCCTTTCTTCGCAGCAGGCGGGAGCGGCTCCGCCCGGAGGACGTCGGCCTGCCCTCGGGGCCGCGCCGCCGGACACCCGGCCTGCGCCGCGAGGAGGTGGCGGTGCTCGCGCACATCTCCACCGAGTACTACGTCCGCCTGGAGCAGGGCCGGGCGCCGCGCCCGTCGGGTGAGGTCCTGGCCGGGATCGCCGCCGCACTGCGGCTCACCGACGCCGAGTCCCGCCACCTCCACGTGCTGGCGGGCACCGCGGAGAGCCGTACCGGGCTGCACCCGCGCGACGTGCGCCCGAGCATCCTCGCGCTGCTGGAGCGGCTGCCGCAGACGGCCGCCTTCGTCACCTCTGCCGCGTTCGAGGTGCTCGCATGGAACCACCTGGCCACCGCGCTCATGGAGGACTTCGGCAAGCTCGCCCCGAAGGATCGCAACGTCGCGCGCCGGGCCTTCCTGCCCTGGACACTGGAGGGGCCCCGCCCGTACGGGATCTCCGACGCCGGCGTCTTCCGCCAGCACGTCGTCATGGAGCTGCGCCGCACCCAGGCCCGCTACCCGTCCGACCCCGAGGTCGCCGAGCTGATCGAAGAGCTGCGTACCGGCAGCCCCGAGTTCGCCCGCCTCTGGGAGCGGCACGACGTGCAGCCCGCGCCCACCCTCTCCAAGACCTTCCACCACCCGGTCGTCGGTTCCGTCACCGTGGACTGCGACTCGCTCGCGCTCACCGACTGCGACCAGCACCTCATCCTCTACAGCGCGCCTCCAGGATCCGCCGACGCCGAGGCCCTGGCGCTGCTGAACGTCCTCGGCCCCGACTACGCGAACCGTTAAGTCAACAGCGATTTACATCCACGGCCGGTCGCCGCTATCCTGCCGGAGTAAACGGAAAGGGACATCGATGACCGGAGGCGGCACCGAGGTCGTCCGGCGCCGCGACGCGGCCAGGACCCGGCAGCGGCTGCTCGACGCGGCGCTCAAACGCTTCGCGCACGACGGCTACGCCGCGACGACCGTCCGCGACATCACCGACGACGTCGGTGTCAACGTCGCCCTCGTCAACCGCTACTTCCAGTCGAAGGAAGGGTTGTTCGAGGCGTGCCTGGAGGCCGCGTCCGAGGAGCTGCGCCGCATCGCCGACCACGCCCCCATCCCCGACGCCATCAGGCACGTCATCACCGCGACCGGCGAGGGGCGGCTGACCGACGTGCTGCTGCTCCTGCTGCGCACGTCCGGTGACGAGCACACCGAGCGGATGCGCGTCGGGCTGCTCAGGTCCACCAGCGAGGACCTGGCCGCCGCGGCAGGATGGCGGCCTGACGTGCCTGAGGGTGAGCGGCTGATGCTGCGCGCCCAGCTGGTGCTGGCCCTGTCCGTCGGGGTGGCCACGCTGCGGGTCTCCACCGGGCTGCGGCCCCTGGCCACGGCCTCGGACGAGGACCTGGCCGGACCGCTGCGCGAGGCCGTGGACGCACTGCTGCCCAGGCCGTGAGCGCCGCTTCCGTCACATCGATGGGCCGTGATGAAGGGGGAGAGTCTTGACCATTGACTCCGCTGAGACGCTGCAGACCGCGCGCGGGTGCCCGTTCGCCCCGCCCGAGCAGCACGTGCGGCTGTTGCGCGAGCGGCCCGTCGCCAAGGTCAAGCTGCCCACGGGCCGCGACGCCTGGGTGGCCACCCGCTACGAGGACATCAGGACGGTTCTGAGCGACCCGCGCTTCAGCGCGAACCGCCGCCATCCCGCCGCGCCGCGCCTGGTCAACGACGGCAGCGAGCAGCCCGCGTCCTCGCCGCTGCCGAAGATGATGCTGGAGATGGACCCGCCCGAGCACGGGCCCGTCCGCCGGGCCGTGGTCGGCGAGTTCACGCTGCGGCGCATCGCCGCCATGCGGCCGCGCATCCAGCAGATCGTGGACGAGCACCTGGACGCCATGCTGGCGGGTCCGCGCCCGGCCGATCTCGTGCACGCCGTCGCGCTGCCGGTGCCGTCGCTGGTGATCTGTGAGCTGCTCGGCGTGCCGTACGACGACCACGACTTCTTCCAGACCAACTCCGCGCAGCTGCTCAACCGGCGCGCCAGCGAGCAGGAACGCCAGCACGCGGTGCTGGAGCTGGCCGTCTACCTCGACAAGCTGATCACCGCCAAGGAGCAGCAGCCCACCGACGACCTGCTCGGCCGTCAGATCGCCAAGCAGCGCGAGACCGGCACGGTGGACCACCAGGCGCTGATCAGCCTGGCGTTCCTGCTGCTCATCGGCGGTCACGAGACGACCGCGAACATGATCTCGCTGGGCACGTACCTGCTGCTCCAAGAGCATCCCGAGGCGGCGCAGGCGCTGCGCGAGCACCCCGAGAAGGCCGAGCACGCCGTCGAGGAGCTGCTGCGCTACTTCACGATCGCCGAGTTCGCGATGGCGCGGGTCACGCTGGAGGACGTCGAGCTGAGCGGCACCGTGATCCCGGCCGGGTCGGGCGTGCTCATGCTGGCCAACGCCGGCAACCGCGACCCGGAGGTGTTCGAGGACCCCGAGCGGTTCGACATCGAGCGCGGCGCCCGCAACCACCTCGCCTTCGGCTACGGCGCCCACCAGTGCCTGGGCCAGAACCTGGCGCGGGTGGAGCTGGAGATCTTCTTCAGCACGCTGTTCCGCCGGGTGCCGACGCTGCGGCTGGCCGTCCCCGCCGAGCAGCTGTCGTTCAAGGAGGAGGCCACGGTCTACGGCATGCACGAGCTGCCCGTCACCTGGTGACCAGCAGGAACGCGCTCGCGACGCCGCCACCCAGGATCAGCTCCGATCCCAGGGTGGCGGCGACGTCACTTCTGCGGCGCCACCGAGCAGGATCGACAGGCAGATCGAGCCGACGATCTGCTGGGCAGTCGTCGATTCGCGGGTGTCGTAGAGCTGCCGGGTAGGCGACGGTCCGCTCACGCTGTTCCAAGCAATGCAGGTGAGCGCTACGCCGGTGGTCGTGATGGTGTGGGTGTGGCTTGCAGGTAGGCCAGAACCGCCATGACGCGCCGGTTGTGATCGTCGGACGGAGGAAGGCCGAGTTTGGCGAAGATGTTGTTCGTGTGCTTGCCGATCGCCTTGTCGGTGACCTGGAAGCGGGCGGCGATGGCCAGGTTGGACATGCCCTCCGCCATGAGCGCGAGCACCTCACGCTCCCGGACGGTCAGTGTGGCGAGCGGCTCGTCGCGGCTGCGGCGGGTCAGCAGCTGGGAGACCACCTCCGGGTCCATCGCGGTGCCGCCACCGGCGACCTGGCGTACCGCGTCGACGAATCTGTCGACGTCGCCCACCCGGTCCTTCAGCAGGTAGCCCACACCGCCGGAGTGGTCGCACAACAGCTCCCTGGCGTAGAGCTGCTCCACGTACTGCGAGAGGATCAGCACCGGCAGCCCCGGCACCTGGCTGCGCGCCTCCAGCGCCGCGCGCAGCCCCTCGTCGGTGAAGCCGGGCGGTAGCCGCACGTCGATCACGGACACGTCCGGGCGGTGCCTGACCAGGGCCTCCAGCAGCATGGGACCGTTGTCCACGGCCTCCACGACGGTGAAGCCGTTCGCCGACAGCAGGCGGACCAGCCCGTCCCTCAGGAGTGTCAGGTCTTCGGCTATGACAACGCGCACGGGACCTCCATGGTCAGTATGGTAGGGCCGCCTTGAGGGCTGCTCACAGTGAGCGAGCCGTCGAAGGCGGACAGGCGGTCCTCGATGCCACGCACTCCGGTGCCACCGTCACAACGCACCATGCCGCACCCGTTGTCGCCCACGGTCATGCGAAGCACGCCGGTGGTGTGCCGCAGCCGCACCCATGCGCGTGAGGCGCCGCTGTGCTTAGCCACGTTGACCAGCGCCTCGGCGACGGCGAAGTAGACGGCGGACTCCACGGGCGGTTGCGGGCGGCCGGGCAGATCGATGTCGACCTCGACCGGTATCGGGCACAGCAGCGCGGACGCCTCGATGGCGCCGGCCAGACCTCGGTCGGACAGCACCGGGGGATGAATGCCACGCACCAAGTCGCGCAGGTCCGTCAGCGCCTGGCCGGCCACCTCTCGCGCCTCGTCGATCATGCGGGCCATCTCGTCCGGATCACGGGAGCCGCGGGCCAGCCCCAGGTGCATGGAGATGGCGATCAGCTTGGCCTGGGCGCCGTCGTGCAGGTCGCGTTCGATGCGCCGCAACTCGGCGGCGCGCGCGTCGACCACCGCGGCTCGCGACGCGGTCAGCGCCCGGATCCGCGCGTCCGTCGCGGTGCCACCGTCCAGCAGCCGTCGCGCCAGTCGCGCCTGCCCGATGCGGAACTGGAAGATGGCCATGAGGGCGACCGCCGCGATAGCCACGATGGACAAGCTGAGCGCGAACGTGTTCAGCGTGCCCGTCTGCGCCGGCTGCAGCCGGAACCAGACGTAGTCCAGGGCGGCCAGCATCGCCCACACCGCCGCCACCGGAGCGGGGCCCGTGACGACGTGCACGGCCAGCCAGCCCAGTTCACGCCGCGTGCCGCGCCGGCGCGCTTCCGGCACCTCAGTGGCCCGCCATGGCCGGCCCATTTCACGCCGGTGACCTCCTGCGGCGCCGTCCCTGTCGAGTACCCGGCCCGCCCAGCGGCGCTGGTGGGCGGCCAGGCGATGGACGAGACCGAGCCCGAGGCCGAGCGGCGCCCGCCCGAGACCGGCCACCGGCACGAGGGCGGCGCTCACCACCACCAGAGCGAGCACCACCAGCGCCGCAAGGCCGGTGACCGCGTTCAGCGCCAGTGCCGCCAGGCTGCTCACCGCGTTCCGCGCGTACCCCACCAGAGCATTGACGGCCTGTCGCGCCGGCCCGCCGAACGCGGGTCGTATCCCTATCACAGGTGCAGTCTGCCCTGCCGGCGAGGAGAACACGGTGGGGCCGGCCCTACCCCTTGAGGTGGCTGTTTCCCACCCTGGCCGGTGGGCCGGCACCTATGGAGGCCGGAGCCCGGGGCCGCGAGGCTGATCCGGCCGATCGGATCGAGCTGATCGGCCGGATCTGGCGGACAAGGATGAGACGTGATCGAAGTGCGAGGGCTGAGCAAGCGATACGGCCGCACGCTCGCCGTGGACGACCTGACCTTCACGGTCAAGCCGGGCCTGGTGACCGGTTTCCTGGGGCCGAACGGAGCAGGCAAGTCCACGACCATGCGAGTCGTCCTCGGGCTGGAACTCCCCACCGCGGGTGAGGCGCTGGTGGACGGTCGCCCGTACGCGGCGCTGCGCCGTCCCATGCGCACGATGGGGGCGCTGCTGGAGGCCGGGGCGGTGCACGGCGGGCGTACGGCCCGCGACCATCTCGGCTGCCTGGCACGCAGCAACGGTATCGGCGTGCAGCGGGTGGCCGCCGTGCTCGACCAGGTCGGCTTGACCGACGTGGCGAACCTGCGGATCGGCGGGTTCTCCTTGGGCATGAAGCAGCGCCTTGGCATCGCGGCCGCGCTGCTCGGCGACCCGGCGGTGCTGATGTTCGACGAGCCACTCAACGGCCTGGACCCGGAGGGCATCCGCTGGATCCGCGACCTGCTGCGCTCGCTCGCGGCCGACGGTCGTACCGTCCTGCTGTCCAGTCATCTGATGAACGAGCTGGCCCTCACCGCCGACCACGTCATCGTCATCGGGCGCGGCCGGCTGATCGCCGACACGACGACGGACGCACTCGCCGCACGGTTCCAGCGCGATGTCTTGGTCCGCACGGCGCATCCGGATCGGCTGGCGCAGACCCTGCGCGCGCACAGCGCGAGCGTGACCGCAGACGCCCTGGCGCCGGGCGACCTGACGGTGCGAGGCATGGACGCGGCAGAGATCGGCGAGCTGGCCCTGCGGGCGGGCATCGCGCTGCGGGAGCTGACGCCGCGCAGCGCCTCGCTGGAGGAGGCGTTCATGGAACTGACCGAGGACAGCGTCCAGTACGGCGCCCGCCCCGCCACCGTCTCGGGGGTGCCCCGATGAGGGATGTGATCGCCTCGGAGTGGTACAAGCTGCGCTCGCTCCGCTCCAATGTCTACCTGCTGGCCGTCTCGGTCCTCGCCGTGCTGGTCTGCGCTGGGGTGGCGTACCTGGTGGGCCGGGGGTTCGACCGCCAGACGTTCGAGGAGCGGATGCGCTTCACCAGCAACGGCGCCGGGCTGGGCACCGGGCTGCCGGTCGCCTACTTCGTGCTGGGCACGCTGGGCGCGCTCTCGATCACCTCCGAGCACGCCACAGGGATGATCCGTACAAGCCTGGCGGCGGTGCCGCGGCGGCAGGTGTTCCTGTTCGCGAAGATCCCCGGGCTGGCCGCGGTCACCCTGGTCGCCGGCCAGGTGCTGGCGTTCGCGATGCATCTGGCCGCCCAGGCCGTCCTCGGTGACCGCGCCGGTCAGATGCTGCTTGACGGGGGCACCCTCGGCACCCCGCTTTCGGAGCCGGGCGTGCTCGCCACGGTGATCGTCGCCGGGCTGTCCATGACGGCCGCGGCGCTGATCGGGCTCGGTGTGGGGGCGGCGATCCGGTCGACCCCCGGCAGCCTGGTCGCGCTCGTCATGTTCTTCCTGGTGATCCCGATCGTCGCCCAGGCGCTGCCGTCGCCGCTGCGTTCGCAGGTGGGCTCGTACATGATGGAGAATCTGCCGTCGCAGATCGCCGGAGTGGGCGGCGGCCTGCTGCCTTCTGGGGCGGCGGCCGCGCTGCTCGTCGTCTACGTCGCCGCAGCCCTGACGGCGGGCGCGACGGTGACCGCGCTCAAGGGACGCCTCAAGGTGGCGGCCGTTGGAGCGGCCGCCACGCTTTCGGCCGCGCTGGTGGCGGTGCCCGCCACCGCAGACTCGGCCGGCTCCGGCCCGTCCTCGCTGGCTTGGGGACCGTGTACCGACAAGGACGCCCCTAAGGACATGCGCTGTGCCTCCGTCCAGGTGCCCCTCATCTGGACGGAGCCCGCGGGACGGAAGATCACCGTGCCCATCGCGATGCTTCCGGCCTCCGGTGCGGCACGCCGGATCGGCACGGTGTTCGCCATCCCCGGCGGTCCCGGTGTGTCGGGCATCGATGAGCTGAAGCAGTTCCACGCGAGGTTCGCCAAGCTGCGTGACCGCTTCGACGTGGTCACCTTCGACCCGCGCAACACCGTCAAGCCCGGCGGCGTACTGCCGTACGAGTGCCTGGCCACCGGCCCTTACATCACCCTGCCGGACACCCGTGCCGAGTACGCCGCACTCGCCCGGACCAACCGCGAACACGCGCAGCGGTGCCGGTCGGCGGACCCGGCTTTCTTCGACCACATGGACTCGGCCTCGGTCGCCCGCGACATCGAGGCCGTCCGCACCGCGATGGGCGAGCAGCGGCTGAGCTTCCTCGCCACCTCCTACGGCGGGCATCCCGCGCTGGCCTACGCCCGCCTGTTCCCCTCCCGCATCCGCGCCATGGTCATGGACGGCACCGCCGGCCATGTCGAGGAGACGGTGGCCAGGGAACCCTCCATGTATCTGAGGGCGGAGAAGGCACTGGAGCGGTTCGCCGCCTGGTGCCGTTCGGCCACGGCCTGCGCCCTGCACGGGCAGGACACCGGTGAGGTGTGGCGTCGGCTGGTGGTCGCCGCCGACCGCTCACCCGTACCGGTGCACAACGACCCGACCGGAGCCGCCTACACCGGGTTCGACCTGAAGGTGGCCGCCGCCCCCAGCTTCATCTCGCCCGGCCCGGAACCGGACGTGCCGCGCTGGGTCGAGCTGGCCGAGGCGATCAAGAAGGCCGCCGAGGGCGACGCCTCCGGATTCGCCGAGTACGTCCGTCGCGCCACCGGCAGCCCCAAGCTCCCCTCACTCGCCGGGCAGAACATGACCCACTGCCTCGACGGCCGAGCATACGAGAGCTACGCGGCCTACCGCAGCGCACTGCGCAGGGCGCAAGAGCTGTCGCCGAACTTCGCGGGGCAGCGGGCGTGGTGGCCGCTGGGCTGCGCCGGTTGGCCCGCTCCCGTCACCAACCCGCCGACGCCGCTGCCCACCAGCGGTCTGGTGCCCTTCCTCGGAGTCGGCAGCTGGACCGACCACGACGAGGTCGCCGGCATCATCCGCCACGTGCCGGGCTCCGCAAGCGTCCGCTACGACGGACATGGCCACGCGCTCTACGTCTACGGCAAGGGCGGCTGCGTCACCGCTCACGTCAACCGCTACTTCACCAGCTTGAGGCTCCCGTCCCCGGGCACCACCTGCCAGGCCACCGCATGACGACCGGCCGCACTTCCCAGTGCCGCAACCCTGGGGAATGCGGCCGCCGATGATCGAAGGGGCATGGATCAGCTGGCGCTCCGGGAGCCCACCTTGGCTTCGAGGTGGGTGGCGAGCGCCGCGGGGTGGGTGAGCTGCGGGAAGTGGCCGGCGCCGTCGATCGTGGTCACGGGGACGTCCACCGCGACGGTCAGCGGGTCGGCCGAGCCGACCACGATCTCCACGGGCACGTCGATGCGTTCCAGGAGCCGGCGGAGCTCGTCGCGCCGGCCGTGGGCGGCGCGCAGGGCGGCGACGAGGGCGCGGGCGCGGCCGGGGCGGGCCAGGTCGGCCGTGCTGCCCACCGGGACGTCCAGCGTCCTGGCCAGGCGGGCGGCCGGCAGGCGGCGCAGCAGCGGCACCGCCGCCCACGACCGCAGCAGCCGGGAGGCGGGGTTCTGCAGGAACGCGGGAGCCACCAGCACCAGACGGGAGATCGTGCCGGGGTGGGCGGCGGCGTGGCGCAGCGCGGGGCCGCAGGCCAACGAATGCGCCACCAGCACCGGCCGCGTCGCCACCGGCTCCAACAGCCCGGCCACCCACCCCTCCGGCGTCCCCGTTCCGGCCGGCCCTGATCTGCCGTGGCCTGGCAGGTCGGCGGTCAAGGTGGAGGCGTGGAGCCGGTCGACGGTCGGCGTCCAGGAGTCGGCGTCCAAGGGCAGGCCGTGGAGCAGGACGTGACCGGGCTGCTCCCGGTCACCCCTCAGCCAGGTGCGCACGCCGGCCACGTCCTGGTAGCCGTAGCGGCCGGTGGGCGTGGAGGCGGTGCCGAAGCGGGCCGCCACCAGGGCGTCGGCCCAGGTCGTGAGCACGGTCTCGGTGGGCGGCAGGCTGAGGCCGGCCTTTTCGGCGAAGGCCCGCGCGGGCGCGGTGTCGTAGCGATCGGCCGACAGGAACGACAGCGTCTCGGGGTCCACGCCTGTCAGCGCCCGGGGGAGGCGGCGCAGCAGGCCGACCGGGATCGAGCGCCGGGGCGCTCGCACGCCCATGTGCCGGGCCAGCAGCGCGATGAGGTCCGGCAGGACGGGCGTGCGGTCGTCGAGGATCCAGTACGCCCGGCCTGCCGTCTCCTCGTGCTCGGGCAGCCGGGTCATGAACGCCGCGAGGTAGCCGACGTCCACGACCGGCACGAACACCTCGCGTCCGCCGGGCAGGGCGGGCAGGCGGCCGTGCCACAGGTCCGACACCACCGACGCCAGCCCTATGTACTGGCCGGGTCCGATGGCGGTGGAGGGGTTGGCGATGGTGAGCGGGATGCCACGCTCGCCGGCGCGGGCCCGCACTGCCGCGTCGCCCTCCTTCTTCGACGCCTCGTACGATCCCAGCCGCTGGTAGTCGGGCGCAGTGTCGTCCGCGCTGACGCGGTACCCGCTGACGTGCACGACGCGCCGCAGGGCCGGCAGTTCGGCCGCCCAGTCGAGGACGTTGAGCGCGCCGGTCACGTTCGCCGCCCGAGCCTCGGCGACGCTCAGCCCGAACGCGAAGCGGGCCGCGCAGTTGTAGACGTCGCGCACGCCGTCCAGGCCGGTGGGCGGCAGGCCGAGGCCGGTACGGGTGATGTCGGCGCGGACGACGCTCAGCCCGCCGAGCGGCACGTCCTGACCCGCCAGCCAGGCGGTGAGCCGGCCGGCGTCGCCGCGAACGGCGGCGGCGACCCGCCGCCCACGGCGCAGCAGCTCGGCCACCACGGAACGGCCGATGAAACCGCCCGCACCGAAGACGACGGAGTCCGGCGATCCGTCGGACGGATCAAGAGGGCTGGCAGAGCCGGGCAGGTCGTATGGGCCGGAGGAGCCGGGCCGGACGAGGGGACCGGGGGAGTCGGAGGGCATGGGGGTTCTCCTCATTGGGTGGTGAGCAGGAGGGCGGCGCGGCGGGCTGCGGCGTCGAGGGGGCGGCGGTGGCGGCGGGCTCTGGCCAGCAGGAGCGCGCCCTCGATCAGGGCGAGCACGGTCGTGGCGGTGTCGTCGGCGTCGGGG
Organism: Nonomuraea sp. NPDC004580; assembly: GCF_040609855.1. Lineage (NCBI taxonomy): Bacteria > Bacillati > Actinomycetota > Actinomycetes > Streptosporangiales > Streptosporangiaceae > Nonomuraea > Nonomuraea sp. NPDC004580. The sequence continues at coordinate 204,721 of NZ_JBEXLH010000004.1, forward strand.
TGGCCGTCGGCGGCGAGCCGGTCGGCCAGGATGCGCTCCCAGGAGGCGTAGACCTCGGCGCACACCTGCTGGAGCACGTCATGAGTGGCCGCCAGCTCCAGCGCGACGGTGGCGACCGGGCAGCCCTTGCGCCACCCGGACGCCTCCAGCCGGTCACCGAGCAGCGTGATCATGCCGGTGAGCAGGGCCGTCGTGTCTTCCGCCGTGGCGGCGAGCCCGTCCACGGCGGCGGCGATCTCCCGCCCGGCCCGCCGCAGCGCCTCGGCGACCAGCTCGTCCTTGCCGCCGGGGAAGTGGAAGTAGAGCGAGCCCCGGGGCATCCCGCTGGCCGCGATGACCTGGTTGAGCCCGGCACCGAAGTAGCCCCCTGCTTCGATCAGCTCCTGGGTGGTGTCGAGCAGCCGTCCGCGCGTCTCCGCGCCTTTACGTCCCATGCCGAAAAAGTAGACCGGTCTGCATATTTTGGCAAAACGGCAAGCCGGCAAGCCGTTCAGGGGCGAAGGTCAGGTGGTGGCGCCCCAGGTGAGGGACAGGCCGGTGGCGGCGCGTTCGGTGCGGATCTCCATCATGCTGCCCAGGATGGTGGCGTGGTCGGACACCACCGGCGTGGCGTCGAGCGTCGCGGTGACGCGGGTGCTGACCAGCACCGGGCTGCCCTCGGGCTCGAGCAGGTGGCGGGCGGCCGCGGCGTCGAGCAGGCCGGGCCGCACCACCTCCGATGCGCGGGCGACCGCCACGCCCGCGTCGGCGAGCGCGGTGTAGAGGGAGACCTCGGTGAAGTCGCGGTCGCGGATGTGGTCGGCCATCGGCCGGCGTACCCAGGAGACCTGGTGGACGGCCGGGCGGCCGGCGAACTCGCGGACCCGCTCAAGACGCAGCGCGCTCTCGCCGGGCGGCAGCCGCAGCTCGGCGGCGATCCTGGCGGGAGCGCGCCGCACCGCCCGGCCGACGACGACGGTGCGCACGTCGTGGCCCTGCTTGCGCAGGTCGTCGGCCAGGCTGCGAAGCGAGTCGAGCTGGTACGCCAGATGCGGCGGCGCGACGAACGTACCCTTGCCCGGCCGCTGCACGATCAGCCGCTCGTCGCTGAGCTGCCGCAACGCCTGGCGCAGCGTCATCAGGGTGACCCCGTAGGAGGCGCTCAGCTCGCGCTGCGGCGGCAGCGCCTCGCCAGGGGCGTAGTGGCCGGACCGGATCTTCGCGGCGAGGTCGGCGGCGATGGCGCGGTATCTCGCCTCGTGCCCGGCTTCGGCGGTCATCGTGGTGCATCACTCCTGGTCGAGGGCCTCCCGCAGGCTCGTGACGAAGGCCCGCAGGTCATCCGGCCCCGCACCATCGAGCACCCGCCGCATGACGGCGGCGCCGACCACCACGCCGTCGGCGTGCCGGCGGGCCTCGCGGGCCTGGTCCGGGGTGGAGATGCCGAATCCTAGCAAGACCGGCAGGTCGGTGACCCGCCTGAGCCGCGCGGCGAGCCGCTGCGCCGACTCGGCGAGCGCGGCCCGCTCGCCGGTGGTGCCCATGACCGACACGGCGTAGACGAAGCCGCGGCTGCGGGCGCCGATCTCCGCCAGCCTCGGCTCCGGCGTGGTCGGCGAGGCCAGCAGGGCGGGCTCGATGCCGGTCGCCTTGGCCGCGTCGGTCAGCTCGTCCGCCTCGTGCACCGGCAGGTCGGGCACGATCAGGCCGCCGACGCCCGCCTGGCGCAGCGCGGCGCAGAACGGCTCGGGGCCGGCGTTCAGCACCAGGTTGTAGTAGGTGCTGACGACCAGGGGCACGCCCACGTCGGGCAACGCGGCGAGGATGTCGCGGGTGTTCGCGCCTCTTGCCAGCGCGGCCTGGCTCGCCTGCTGGATGGTGGGGCCGTCCAGTGTGGGGTCGGAGAAGGGCAGGCCGACCTCGATCGCGTCCGCCCCCGCTTCGGCGAAGGCGTGCAGGTAGCCGGTCCAGTCAGGTGTGATGCCGGCGGTGACGTACGGCATGAGCAGGCCGCGGCCGGTGTCACGGGCGGCCCGCAGGTGGCGTTCGACCGCTCCCGCGACCAGGACGGAGTCGTTCACAGCAGCTCCTTCAACGTCGCCATGTCCTTGTCGCCGCGCCCGGACAGCGTCATCAGCACCGTCGATCCGGCCGGCAGGTCGCCGTCGGCGGCCGCGCGGATGATCCAGGCGAGGGCGTGCGCCGATTCGAGTGCGGGCAGGATGCCCTCGGTGCGCGCCAGCCGTACGGCGGCGGCGACCGCCTCCTCGTCGGTCACCGTGACGTAGCGGGCCCTGCCCAGGTCGCGCAGGTGGGCGTGCTCGGGGCCGACTCCGGGGTAGTCGAGCCCGGCGGCGATGGAGTGCGCCTCGGTGATCTGCCCGTCGCCGTCCTGGAGGAACAGCGAGCGGGCGCCGTGCAGCACGCCGAGCCTGCCGCGCGCGGCTCCCGCGCCGCCCTCGGCCTCGACGCCGACCAGCCGGGCCGAGGTGTCGGCGAACCCGGCGAACGTGCCGGCCGCGTTGGACCCGCCGCCGACGCAGGCCACCACGTGCTCGGGGACGCCGGTGGGCAGCTCGGCGGCGCACTGGGCGCGCGCCTCGTCGCCGATGACCCGCTGCAGCTCCCTGACCAGATACGGGTACGGGTCGGGCCCGACGACCGAGCCGATGCAGTAGTGGGAGTCGCCGGTGGTGCCCACCCAGTGGCGCATGGCCTCGCTGGTGGCGTCCTTGAGCGTACGGCTGCCCGTGGTCACCGGCACCACCTCGGCGCCGAGGACGCGCATGCGGAAGACGTTCAGCTCTTGGCGTTCGATGTCACGGGCGCCCATGAACACCGTGGCGCGCAGCCCGAGCAGCGCGGCGGCGGTGGCGGCGGCCACGCCGTGCTGGCCCGCGCCGGTCTCGGCGATCAGCCTGGTCTTGCCCATGCGGGAGGCCAGCAGCGCCTGGCCGAGCACGTTGTTGATCTTGTGGGAGCCGGTGTGGGTGAGGTCCTCGCGCTTGAGATAGAGCCGCACGCCCAGCTCGTCCGACAGGCGGGCGGCGGGGGTGAGCGGGGTGGGGCGGCCGGCGTGCACGGCCAGCAGTGTGGCCAGGGCGCTGCGGTAGCCGGGGTCGGCCCAGGCGGCGCGGAACGCCTCGTCCACCTCGCGGCAGGCCTCCACCAGGGACTCCGGGGCGTACCTGCCGCCGTACGCGCCGAACCTGCCCCGCTCCCGGGGCCCGTTCATCGTCGCGTCGGGCGGGGCCGGGTCTCTCCAGGGCAGCGCGTCGTACATGCCGAAACTCCTCTCGTTATAGAACTCATCATAGAGTTCTATAACTGTGAGTGTGACACGGAACCAAGCGGACGCGCCACCGACCCCCGGGGTGTCGTCAACGAACGTGTCACCAGCCCGAACGGAGATGATCACGGCCTGGCAATCGGCGTATGATGGTCGCTTCGCCGGGACGGATCTTTGTTCTCCTGGTTCACCCGGACCGCCGGCGCCCGCGAGGAGAGGGTTAGGCGGAAGGCAGCGTGACGGTGACCTCGAGCCCGCCTTCCGAGCGCGGTCTGAGGTCCAGGTGGCCCTGGTGGGCGTCCACGATGGCGGCCACGATCGACAGCCCGAGTCCCAGGCCCTCGCCGCTGGCTTTGCGTCCCGCCTCCAGCCGCTGGAACGGCTCCAGCAGCGCGCCGATCCGGTCCGGCGGGATGACCGGGCCACTGTTGGCCACGACCAGGACCGCGTGGCCGTGCCGTACGAAGGTGTCGACGTTGACCCAGCCACCCGGCACGTTGTAGCGGCGAGCGTTGTCGAGCAGGTTGGCGACGAGGCGCTCCATCAGGGCCCGGTCTCCCAGGAACGGGGCGGGCGCGCCCTGTCCTGCGAGGTCGGCGAGGTCGAGTGGCTCGCGGCGGGCCAGCCCCTGCTGGCCGCGTGCGAGGGTGAGCAGGGCCTCGATCAATCGCTCCTGGTGCTGGCCCGCCGCCAGGAGTCGTACCAGGACCGAGCGCAGGTCCGCCTCGGGGTCAGCCAGGGCCACCTCGGCCATGGCGCGCTGGACCGTCAGCGGGGTGCGCAGCTCGTGGGAGGCGTTGGCGACGAAGCGCCGCTGCGCGGTGAAGGCGGCCTCCAGCCGGTCGAGCAGGTCGTCGAAGGTGTCGGCCAGCTCCTTCAGCTCGTCGTCAGGCCCGGAGGCGGCCAGCCGGCGGTCGAGCCGGTCGGCGGTGATGCGGCGCACGGTAGCCGTCATGTGCCCCAGGGGCCGCAGCACCTTCCCCGCCACCACCCAGCCCAGCCAGGTCGAGGCCACCGCCATGACGCCCAGCGTGATCAGGGAGGCCTGGAGCAGCCTGCCGGAGTCGGGGAAGGGTTCGGGAACCGAAAGCGCGCCTCCTCCGGGCGCCACCGGCGCCGGCGGCGCCGGCGGCGCGGGCAACCATCTGAGCAGGCCGAAGAAGAGCAGTGCCAGCAGCACGGCGGCGACCAGGAACAGACCCGAGTACAGCGCGGTCAGGCGCAGCCGTACGGTCTGTCTCATATGCGGTATCCCGCCTGCGCGACGGTCTCGATGAGCGGTGGATCGCCGAGCTTGCGGCGTAGTCGGCTAACAGTGACCTTGACGGTCTGGCTGAACGGGTCGGCGTACTCGTCCCAGGCGCGCTCCAGGAGCTGCTCGGCCGAGACGACCGCGCCGCGCGCGGCCAGCAGCAGCTCCAGCACCGCGAACTCCTTGGGGCTGAGCGCCAGCCTGCGGCCATCGCGGGTGGCCACCCGGGTGGCGGGGTCGAGCCGCAGGCTGCCGTGGACCAGGACGGGCGGCAGCGCGGAGGTGCTGCGGCGTCCGAGCGCGCGGATCCTCGCGACCAGCTCGGCGAAGGCGAACGGCTTGGCGAGGTAGTCGTCGGCGCCGACGTCGAGGCCGCTCACCTTGTCCTCGATCGTGCCGGCTGCGGTGAGCATCAGCACCCGCGCCGGATGCCCGGCCAGTGCCCTGCACACGTCGTCGCCATGCAGGCCGGGCAGGTCGCGGTCGAGCAGGATCACGTCGTAGTGGTTGATCAGGGCGCGTTCGAGCGCGTCAGCGCCGTCGAACACGACATCGACGGCCATGCCCTCACGGCGCAGCCCGGCGGCCACCGTGCGGGCCAGTTCCTCGTGGTCCTCCACCACCAGCACTTTCATGATCTGCCTAGCATGCCCAGGTGGTGGTTACAGCGCGGTAACCGCCGCTGTTTCCTCCCCGTAACCGGCCAGGAGATTGGCTGAGCGCCATGAAGACACGCAACCTGCTCTTGGCCGCCGCCACGGCCGCCTCACTCTGGGCGCTGCCAGCCGCCCTAGCCGGGACCGAGGCCGGCGACGGCGGCACGAAGTTCACCGCCTGCATGCGGGCCCAGGGCCTGCCCGGCTTTCCCGACGTCGCCGTCTCCTCCGACGGCTTGGTCAACCTCACCATCGGCAGCGAGCGGGTGGAGGCGTTGTCAGACAAGTACGGCCAGGCCGTCCGGGCCTGCCGGCACCTGCTGCCCGCCGGGGCTGTCCTGCCCGGCAGACCCATGGCACCGCAAGCCCCGATCGTGAGGTTTCCCGGCTGATGCCCAGAAAGCTGTGCGCCGCCGGGCTGGTAGCGGCCTGCGTCATGTTCGCACCCGCGTGCACATTCGTCTCGGCCTCCACCTCGACGCTCACCTCGACGCCCACGCCGGTTCCCACTCCGGTTCCCACGTCGACCTCCGGGCCGGCCAAGGGGTGCACCGCCATCACGGCACCACCGCCGCCACCGGCGTCGTCAACCTCGGTAGACACGCTCCGACAGGCGTACTTCTGCGTGCTGGACAACTACTACAGCGGACCGGTCATGGACTCGAAGGCGCTGCTGCAGAGCGCCTTCTCCGCCTACACACACGATCTGATGCGGCGCGGCGGCGACCGGGCCGATCTTCGGCTGCCCGCCTTGACCGGAAACCCCGGCACCGACTGGGCCGCCTTCGCGCAGGTCCTCGGCGTCGGCGACTCCTCCGCCCTGCACGCCGCGATCACCGGCATGGTCGCCGGACTGCACGACAACCACGCCCGCTGGGTCACGCCGGACCTTTCGCCCCAAGGCGAGCCGACCGGAACCGGCGTCGTCGGCGTGTCGGCCCAGCAGGGGCCTCAGCTCGATCCTGCGGCCCGGCCGCCACTGTTCATCACCCGCGTTCTGCCGGGCAGCCCCGCCGCCAGAGCCGACGTCAGGGCCGGTGACATCATCGAGAAGGTCAATGGCATGCCGGCGTTCATCGGATACGCCGTCAATCAGGCCATCCGCGACGCCTTCGTCTCCGACCGGGTACGGCTCACGCTCAAGCGGCCCACCACCGGACGGACCCGCGTCGTCGAGCTCAAAGCAGGCCCTGTTACGCGGCGACCCGCGGCGGTGACCTCTCGGAAGCTCGCCGACGGCGTCACCTACGTCCACCTGCCTGAATTCCACGAAGGCGTCGCCGACCAGGTCATCGCCAAGCTACGGGACAAGCCGAAAGCCGCGATCCTTGACCTACGCGGCAACGGCGGCGGCTCGCCTCGCGAGGTGACGCGCCTGCTCGGTGCGTTCGCGCACGGCAAGATCACCAGCTACTTCTGCCCTCTCAAGGGCGACTGCGTGCCCAACCGGACCGACGACAGCATCGCGCTGCTCGGCTCGCGCCTGATCATCCTCACCGACCGCGCATGCGCCTCGGCCTGCGACGACTTCAGCGCCGCGGTCAAGGACAACGGCCTGGGCACCCTCGTTGGGACCCGCACCGCGGGGGCGATCTCCGGCCCCAGCACGGCCTACCTCCTGGATGACGGCAGCGTCCTGCTCCTGCCCAAGGTCCGCCATCTCGGGCCCGCCCGGGAGGTCATCGACACCATCGGCGTGCCAGTCGACCACCACGCCCCCACGACCGCCCACGACCTGGCCACCGGACACGACCCAGGCCTGGCCAAGGCGCTGACGCTTCTCTAAACCCCCTGCCGATCCCCACCCGGGCCCTGGTGCGCCCCGGACTCGAGCGAGCCGTCGCCCTGGCGGCCGAGGTGCGGGCCTCCGGTCTGGCGACCACCCTGGTGATGCACGAGCACAAGCGGCTCGGGCGCGACCTGGCCGCCCTGGCCGATCAGCTACGCGCGACGGGCATCGGCCTGGAGTTCCTGTCCGGCGAGCTGCAGGACGGCCACGGCCCTTCCGGGGTCGTCTTCACCGTGCCGGCGGCGCTGTCGGGGATGGAACGCGCATACATCCGCGACCGCACCTTGGAAGGCCACGAATAGGCCGGCGCCGGGGGCAAGACGAAGGGCCAGCACCCCTCCCCAGCCACCGTGCTGCGCATGCTTCGCGACCACGACGAAGCGGCCAGGAGGCCCGCTGCGCGCGGGCTATGACCTGGAAAATGGCGCTCGTTCGAGGCTGGTGACACGTTCGTCAACGGCATCCCACCCCGGGTGAACTGGTATCCTGATCAAGCACCTGTGAGCCTCCTCGTCCGCCGCGAGGAGGCTTTTTTGTGCCCGGAACCGGGCGAACCCTCTTCGATGGAGATTGAGATGAGTGCAACGTGGCGGCTCGGCGACCTGACCGTGAGCAGGATCGGTTTCGGGGCGATGCGCCTGGCCGGGCGGGTCGCGTTCGGGTCCGACCAGCGCGGCCGTGACCGGGCGATCGCGGTGCTGCGGCGGGCCGTCGAGCTCGGCGTGAACCACATCGACACGGCGGCCTTCTACTTCACCGGCGACCTGGCGGCCAACGGTTTGATCAGGGAAGCCTTGGCCCCGTACCCGGACGATCTCGTCATCACCACCAAGGTCTGGCCGGCCCGCCACCCGGACGGCGGCTGGTGGTGGGCCACGCCCGAGCAGCTGCGCGGCCAGGTGGAGGACAACCTGCGGGCGCTCGGCCGCGACCGGCTCGACGTGGTGAACCTGCGCGTACCCCCCAGCAGGCAGGACGGCTCGATCGCCGAGCACTTCGGCGCGCTGGCCGAGCTGCGCGAGGCCGGGCTCATCCGGCACCTGGGCGTCTCCAACGTCACGGCGGAGCAGCTCGCCGAGGCGCAGGCCATCGCGCCGGTGGTGTGCGTGCAGAACGCCTTCGGCGTCGGCGCCCCCGCGCAGGAACGCGAGCTGCTGCGCGGTTGCGGACAGCAGGGCATCGCGTACGTGCCCTTCTTCGCGATCGCCGGCTCCGGCCGCGATTCGGGGACGGGGACGGGCGAGCACGAGGCCGTGGAGGAGGTCGCTCGCGCTCACGGCGCGTCACCCGCCCAGGTCCGCCTGGCCTGGACGCTCGCCCAGGGCCCGCACGTCCTCGCCATCCCCGGCACCGGCGACCTCGACCACCTGGCCGAGAACGCGGCGGCCGGCGCCCTGCGCCTCACCGCCGACGAGCTCACCCGCCTGAACGGCCTCGGCGCCTAGGGGCCGCGGAAGGTGGCGCGGTAGGCGGTGGGGGAGACGCCCAGCTCGGCCTTCATGTGCAGGCGCAGTGAGCCGGCGGTGCCGAAGCCCGCGGCGACGGCGATCTCGTCGACGGGCAGGTCGGTGCGTTCCAGCAGCGAGCAGGCCCGCTCCACGCGCTGCCGGGTGAGCCACCGCCCCGGCGAGGTGCCGATCTCGTCACGGAAACGCCGGGTGAAGGTGCGCGTGCTCGTCGCCTCCTGGGCGGCCAGCTCGCGCAGCGTGATGGGCCGGTGCAGGTTGGTCAGCGCCCAGCGGCGCGCCCTGCCGGTCGAGGAGACCTTCGGGTCCGGCATCGGCCGCCGCACGTACTGCGCCTGCCCGCCCTCGCGGTGGGGCGGGACGACGGAGCCGCGCGCCACGTCGTTGGCGACGGCCGCGCCGTGGTCGGTGCGGATCATGTGCAGGCACAGATCGACGCCCGACGCCCCGCCCGCCGAGGTGAGGACGCCGTCGTCGTCGGTGTAGAGCACGTCGGGGTTGACGACGACGTCGGGGAAGCGCTCGCGAAACCGGGCGGACGAGCGCCAGTGCGTGGTCGCCCGCCGTCCGGCCAGCAGGCCGGCCGCGGCGAGCACGAACGCACCCGTGCAGATGGCGGCGACGCGGGTGCCGGGCCGGATCCGCGCCAGCGCGGCGACGATCGCGGGTGCGAGCGGCTCGTCCGGGCGCTCGAAGTCGTCGTGCTGGAAGTCGTCGTGCTCGAAGTCGTCGTGCTCGAAGTCGTTCAGGGAGGCCGGCACGACGACGGTGCCGGCCTCGGCCAGCGCTTCGAGGCCGTGCGCGACGGTGAGGGTGAAGTCTCCGTCGGTACGCAGCTCGCCGGGCTCGGCCGCGCAGGTCACGACCTCGTACAGCGCGGCGCCTTCGGCCGAGCGCGCCTGGCCGAAGAGCCGGTGGACGATGCCGAGCTCGAAGGAGAGCGCCCGGTCACGGGCCAGCACGGCCACCCGGTGCCGCCCGTCATCGGAGAAAACGGACATGGCCCGATCTTCGCACATGTTGTCCATCAGGCCAGTCGTGCGGGCGGGCGCCGCACGACCAGCATGGACGCCATGAACGTCCTCTGGATCCTCGCCCACCCCGAACCGCGCTCGCTCAACGGCCACCTCGCCGCGGAGGGGCAGCGCGCGCTCCGCGCGGAAGGCCACCGCGTCGAGGTGTCCGACCTGTACGCGATGGGGTGGAACCCCGTCGTCGACCCCGCCGGCTACGCCCACGACCCGGCCGATCGGTTCCAGGTCGCCGCCGCCGCGAAGCAGGCGTACGAGAGCGGCGTCCTGAGCCCCGACATCCGTGCCGAGCAGGAGAAGATCGACCGGGCCGACACCCTCGTCGTCCAGTTCCCGATGTGGTGGTTCGGGATGCCCGCCATCCTCAAGGGCTGGTTCGACCGGGTCTGGCACCAGGGCTACGCGTACGGGCTGCGCGGCCCGGACGGCGAGTGGATCGGCTACGGCGACGGTTTCCTCGCCGGCAAGCGCGCGATGGCGGTGGTGACCATGGGCGGGCCCGGCTGGTTCTACGGCGCGCGGGGCATCCACGGCGCCGTCGACGAGCTGCTGTTCCCGCTGCAGCACGGCACCCTGTTCTACGCGGGCGCGCAGGTGCTGCCCCCGGTGCTGATCTTCGGCGCCGACCGGTTCACGCCCGGCGAGGGCCGGACGGCGGCCAAGGAGCTGACCGAACGCCTGCTCGCCATCCCGGAGACCGAGCCGATCCCGTACCGGACGCAGAACGGCGGCGACTATGACGGGAACCTGGTCCTCCGGCCGGACGTGGCCCCTGACCTGACCGGGCTGCGGGCGCACACGGCATGATTCTCAGCAGTCGCACGTCACGGTCAGCTCATCCCCCTGACGTCGCCTGACCCCGTCGCGGGTGCGGACCGGGAGGTCCTCACGCACCCAGTACTCATATCCGCCGATCATCTCCTTGACCGGGTGGCCGAGCCTGGCGAACTCCAGCGCGGCCCTGGTGGAGCCGTTGCAACCAGGGCCCCAGCAGTAGGGTTCCGGCAGCGCCACCCGGCGGTGGACCTCGACCCCGACGTCCTCTACATCGACGACGGGCCGCTGCTCACCAGCGCCGGCAGCGCCGCAGGGCTCGACCTGTGCCTGCACGTCGTGCGCAGCGACTACGGCCCCGCGATCGCCAACGCGGTCGCCAGGCGGCTGGTGATCCAGCCCCACCGCGACGGCGGGCAGGCGCAGTTCATCGAGGCCCCGCTGCCCGCCGACCCGGCCGACGACCGCACCGCCCGCAGCATCGCGTGGGCCCTGGCGCACCTCGGCGAGGCGATCACCGTCGAGCGGCTGGCCGGGCAGGCCCACATGTCCGCCCGCACCTACCTGCGGCACTTCGCCCGCGCCACCGGCACCACCCCGATCCGGTGGCTGATCCAGCAGCGCGTCCAGGCGAGCCTCGCCCTCCTGGAGACGACGGCCACGCCGATCGAGAAGGTCGCCAGGGCGGTGGGCTTCGACACGGCCGTCCCCTACCGCCACCACTTCGCCGCCATCATGCGCACGTCGCCGTCGGCGTACCGGAACGCCTTCAGCGGGGCAGGCGGTCACCGATGAGGCGGATGGCGCGGCGGACCACCTCCGCCTGGGCAGGGGCCAGGCCGTCCAGGAACGGCTCGACCGCGTCGGCGCGCCAGCCGTCCTGCGTCTGGCCTGCCAGCACATGGTCCAGGCTGAACGCGGCCAGCTCCTCGGCCATCGGCCCCACCCGAGGATCATCGGGCCTCGCGCCGGCCAGATCGTCCAGCCTGCGGTAGAAGTCGTGGCCGCGCGCCGTCAGCTCGGGGTCGGCGGCCAGTGCGTCGAGCACGGTGAACGCCCGCCCGTCCGGCGTCTTGGAGGCGCTGTCGACCAGCACCAGCAGGTCGCGGTCCCAGGCCGCCGACGCCGAGGCCGGCACGTCGATGACCTTGAGGAACGACACCAGGTCGGGGGACGCGGTGTCGTCCGGGCCGAGCGTGCCGTCCTCGGCCCGGCGCAGCACCTCCGCCAGCCTGGCCCGCCGCAGGCGGATGTCGCGTTCCTGCGCGGCCAGGTCGGCGTCGATCTCGGCGAGGATCTCGGGCAGCTCCCTGGAGCGCTCCTCGGCCATGACGTCGCGGATCTCGTCGAGGCTGAGTCCGAGCCCCACCAGCCGGCGTACGCGGGCCAGGGCGATGGCGTCGCGCATGCCGTACTCGCGGTAGCCGTTGGCCAGGCGCGGCGGCTCCGGCAGGACGCCCTGGTGGTGGTAATGGCGCACGGTCCGGGTGGTCACCCCGAGTAGCGCGGCCAGCTCTCCGATCCGCATGACCCCTAGTTAAGACCTTGACGCGGCGTCAAGGTCAAGCTCAGATCTGGTTGAGGCCGCCGTCCACGTACAGATTGGAGCCGGTGACGAAGCTGCTCTGCCCACTGGCCAGGAAGAGCACGGCGGCGGCGACCTCGTCCGGGCTGCCGAGCCGGCCCAGCGGCACCTGCGCCGCCAGGTTCCGCTGCCGTGTAAAGCGTTGGACGGGCCGGTGGCCTGGCCTGTAGCGTGCCGGTGACCGTGACCCGGCCGGAGGAGGTGAGACCCATGAACGCTGTAGCGACGTGGGCGCTCCGCCCTCCCGCCACGGTCAGGCGGCCGACGTAGGTGCGCCGGGAGCGCCGCCACAGGCACTCCCGAAAGGCACCACAGATGCACACTTCCCCCTACGACGTCGTCATCGCCGGCTGCGGGCCCACCGGCGCGATGCTCGCCGCCGAGCTGCGGCTGCACGACGTACGGGTCCTCGTCCTGGAGCAGGACACCGAGCCCGGGTCGATGGTCCGCGTCGTCGGCCTGCACATCCGCAGCCTGGAGCTGATGGCCATGCGGGGTCTGCTCGACCGCCTGCTCCCGCACGGCCGGCGCCGCCCGGCGGCCGGTTTCTTCGCCGCCATTCCCGCGCCCCCGCCCGAGGGCCTCGACTCCCCGTACGCCTACCTGCTCGGCATCCCGCAACCGGTCATCAACCGCCTGCTGGAGGAGCACGCCGTCGCGCTGGGCGCCCACGTCAGGCACGGTCGCGCGGTGACCGGCTTCGAGCAGGACGACGACGGCGTGACCGTCGAGTTGTCCGGCGGCGAGCGGGTGCGCTCGCGCTACCTCGTCGGCTGTGACGGGGCGCGCAGCACCGTACGCAAGCGGCTCGGCGTCGCCTTCCCCGGCGAGCCCTCGCACAACGACACGCTCATGGGCGAGATGGAGGCCGGCGTGCCGCAGGAGGAGATCGCCGCCACGGTCGCCGCGGTCGCCGGGTCCCACCGGCCCTTCTGGATCAGGCCCTTCGGCGAGGGCGCGACGTACAGCGTCGTCGTCCCGGCGGCGGACGTCAGCGACCGTACGGAACCGCCCACCCTCGACGACTTCCGGCGGCAGTTGCGCGCCGTCGCGGGCACCGACTTCGGCGTGCACGCGCCGCGCTGGTTGTCCCGCTTCGGCGACGCCACCCGCCTCGCCGACCGCTACCGGGTGGGGCGGGTGCTGCTGGCCGGGGACGCGGCGCACATCCATCCGCCGTTCGGCGGGCAGGGACTCAACCTGGGCGTCCAGGACGCGGTCAACCTCGGCTGGAAGCTCGCGGCGCAGATCCGCGGCTGGGCGCCGGACGCCCTCCTCGACACCTATCACGCCGAACGCCACCCGGTGGCCGCCGATGTGCTGGACAACACCCGCGCCCAGGCGGAGCTGGCCTCCCCTGAGCCGGGCCCGCGCGCGGTGCGGCGGCTGCTCACCGAGCTGGTGGCCTTCGACGAGGTCAACCGACACCTCATCGAGAAGACCACCGGCCTCGCCGTGCGCTACGACTTCGGCTCCGGCCCCGGCCTGCTCGGCCGCCGCCTGCCCGACCTGGAGCTGAAGCGGGGCCGCCTCTACCCCCTGCTGCACCGGGGCCGCGGCCTGCTGCTCGACCGCACAGAACGCCTCACCACCGGCGCCTGGTCGGACCGCGTCGATCAGCTCACGGATCCGGGGGCGGCGCTGGACGCCCCGTGCGTCCTGCTCCGCCCGGACGGCCACGTCGCCTGGATCGGCGACGACCAGCGGGACCTGGACGACTGCCTCACACGCTGGTTCGGCGCGCCCGTCACACCCGGCCGGGAAGCCGGGCGGTGACCTCCTGCAACCCCCAGCCGTCGCCGTCCGGGTCGCTGCACGACAGGGACGAGCCGTAGGGCCGGCCGGCGAAACCGGTCAGGCGCCCACGGGCTGGCACAGGGGCCTTGGCGTTCCTGCTGCGCTCGTCGGCCAGCCCCTCGGCGCGGCCGGCGAGCCCTCCAGCGGCCGGATGCCCGAGTCGCCGACCCCCGCGTGGCGATGGCGGGAACGCTGCCCTTACCGCGCGTGACCTGCCTCACGTGAGCAGGTGACGACCCTGCCCCACGTCGTACGCTTCCCGCAGCCACCCGGCGAACTCATCGTCCAGCTGCTCGGGCCCGGTGATGCGGAAGGCATGGACGAACAGGCGTTTCGTGTACGGCGACACGCTGGTGAAACGCGGGTCCTCGACGACGCGCTGCAGGTCCATGTAGCCACGCAGCCCCCGGGCGTCGGGACGGGCACCGGCGAAGCCGCGGCGGGTCCCCTTGAGGGTGATCATGCTCTTGGAGACGGCGTAGGTGAAGGGCCCGAAGCCCTGAGCGAGGTCGATGAAGCGGTGATATAAGGCCACGGACTCGTCGGGCTTGCCGCAGTCCTGAGGGCCGATGAGGGATATGCGCGTGGCGGGGCCGGGCGATGCGGATGTATCCCTCGGATTTCGCGGCCTGCTCGGCGCCAGTGCGTTACACGCTGCCGGCGGCGTTGTGCTGGACCCGGCAGGCCGAACTGGTGGACGGGCTGGTGGAAGTGTTGATCGGGCTGATCCACCGGATCAACGCCCGTGCCGAGCGGCGGGTGGAGCAGGAACTGATCGGTCAGCTCGCCGCGGTGCCCGGCAAGCGCGGCATCTTCACCACGATGGTGAACGCCGCGCTGAGCAAGCCCGATGAGACGGTCCGGCAGGTGGTCTTCCCTGCGGTGCCGGGCGGGGAGAAGACGCTGCGGGCGCTGGCCAAGGAGCCGATGGCCACCGAGCGCGTGGTCGCCCAGCGGATCCGCCACTGTATCTCAGCGACGAGCAGCTACGCCGGGAGACCAACAGCGGTCTGCAGGTCGTGGAGAACTGGAACAGCGCCAACGACAAGATCTTCTACGGGCGCGAAGGCGTGCTGACCGTGGCCGACCGTGAGCACGCCGAGGTGTCCATGCTCACCTTGCACCTGCTGCAGTCGGCATTGGCGTTCACTGATACCCAGCTCCTTCAGGACGTTCTGCGAGATCCACAAGGGGCCGGCAAGCTCACCGAGGAGAACCGGCGAGCCCTCAGCCCCGCTGTTCCGGGCTCACGCGAACCCCTACGGCCGGTTCCGGCTGGACATGACACCCGGCTCGACTTCGCCACGGTCTGAACGGGCTCTTCAGGCCGACGGGAGAGGGCCCAGGTCGCGGATGATCCCGGCCAGAGCCCGGATGGGCTCGCTCTCCGCCTCGCTGCGCCACACCAGCGCGTACGGCAGCGGCTCCAGGTCCCTGACCGGCAGGTAGGCGATGTCAGGCCGTGCCCAGTAGCGGCTGACATGGGCGGGGAAGAGCACGACGAGTCCGTCCATGCTGGCGAGGGTCATGGCCTCTTCCGCGTCGCGGACCACGGGGCCCCGCTCGATCTGACGGCCCCGGTGGGTGAGGCGCGGAGCGTAGGCGTCGAACCAGTAACCGGGGCCGGTGTCGGCGTGCGGGTGCTGAAAGTCGGAGATCGTCTCCAGCGAGACCGACGCGCGCCCGACGAGCTGGTGGTCGGCGGCGACGGCCAGCACGCGCTGCTCGGCGAACACGACCGGCCCCACGGTGAGGTCGGGTTCGTCGACGGGCAGCCAGCTCACCAGGACGTCGATATCGCCGCGCCGCAGCGCGGGAAAGGCTTCGCCCAGCTGTGCCTTACGGATGCGCAGCTTCCATCGCGGGTGGCGGAGGCGGAAGACGTCCCAGTAGGGGCGTAGGTCGTAGGCGTTGAGGGGGAGCATGCCGACGCGCAGCGTGCCGGTGATGCCCTGACCGGCGAGCTGGGCGCGTTCCACGCTCTCCTTCAGCCCGGCATACAGCGGACGCAGGTCGTCCCGGAGCTGACGCCCCACCTGGGTCAGCCGGACCGTGCGGTTGTTGCGCTCGAACAGTGCGGCGCCGACCTGCCGTTCCTGCTTCTGGATCGCCTGGGTGACCCGGGCGGGCGACAGGCACAGCCGGGCGGCGGTCCGGCCGAAGTGCAGCTCCTCGGCCAAGGTCAGGAAGATCTCGATGTCCCGCAGTTCCACGCCTGACCTGCTCCGTCCACTTCCACTGAAGGTGATCTTTCGGTGTTCGTCATTGTTCCGGGTGTCACCGTACTTGATCCTCGATTCGTACGATTCGCCGCTGGTCGAGGGAGCACGTGGATGGACGTCCTTGTTTGCGGTGCCGGCGTCGCCGGGGCCGCCCTGGCGTACTGGCTGCGCCACCACGGGTTCATCCCGACGGTGGTGGAGCGCGCGCCCGGAGTGCGCGCGAGCGGGAGGTCGAGTACGTCTTCGACGACTCGGTCGCCACCCTGGAGCAGGCCGACGCCGACGTGCGGGTCACCTTCGACCGCGGCCGGCCGCGCCGCTTCGACCTGGTGGCCGGCGCTGACGGGCTGCTCTCGCGCACCCGCTCGCTGGCCTTCGGGCCGCAGGAGCGCTTCGTCCGGCACCTGGGCCTCTACACGGCGGTCTTCGGCCTACCCAGTCGGCTCGGCGCCGAGGCCGGCGGCCAGGTCCACCGCGTACCGGGCAAGGCGGCCGGGGTGCTCGCCACCCGCGACGGCGCCCGAGCCCGTGCGGTGCTGCACTTCGCCTCCGGGCCGCTGGCCTACGACCGCGACGACGCCGGGCAGCACAAGCGCATCGTGGCCGAGCGGTTCGCCGGCGGAGGCCGGCTGGTCAGGCGCCTGCTGGAGGAGATGTGGGAGGCGGAGGATCTGTTCTTCGAGGCGAACGCCCAGGTCGAGATGGACCGCTGGTTCTCCGGCCGGGTGGTGCTGGTCGGGGACGCCGGTTACTGTGCGGCGCCGGCCTCGGGTCGCGACGCCTCCCAGGCGTTGATCGGCGCCTACATCCTGGCCGGCGAACTGGCCACCGGCGGCGGCCACGCGGAGGCGTTCGCCGCCTACGAGCGGGAAATGCGCGGCTTCGTCGCCGAGCATCAGCAGATGGGGCGAGAAGGCGCCGACCAGTTCTTCCTGGGCCCACCTCCGGAGGAGCTCGGCCGCACGACGGTGGCCCGCCCTCACCTCGTACGGCTCAGGAACTACGCTCCCGGCTTCGCCGGGGAGCGGCCGTCACCTGGCCGGGCTGACCGCTGACAGGCCCCTCCGCAAGAGGAACGCACGAACGCCGGATCGGAAGGACCCGGCGGACCATTCATGACGAAAGGACAAGATCATGCCAATTGGCAGGAACGGGGGGGCGGTGACACGGGTGCGCTGGTCGCCGCCATGCACGCACACCTGGCCGGCCATCACCTCGCCCGCGGCGCGGGCGGCCGGCATGTACGCGGCGAAGGGCCGCCTGGCTCCCGGCTGACACCTCCGTCCCGACACGATTGAGAGATCATCGATGATGAAGCACCACGATGCCACCCAGCCCGCGGAAGAAGAGCGGCCGTCGGGGAATGCCGACGTGATCATCGTGGGGGCCGGCCCGACCGGTCTCATGCTGGCCGCCGAACTACGCCTGGCCGGAGTGCGGCCCCTGGTCCTGGAACGGCAGCCGCGCCCCCGCGACACCCCCAAAGCCGGCGGCCTGGGCGGCCAGATCCTGGACCTGCTGCGCCACCGAGGCTTGCTGGACCGTTTCGAAGCGGCCTGCACCGGCCCGATGCCCGCCCCCCGGTTCCCGTTCGGCGGGGTGCACCTGGACTTCACCCGGATGCCGGATCCCCCGATGCACGCCCTGCCGCTGCCGCAGCAACTGCTGGAGCGGTTGCTCGGCGAACGCGTCGGCGAACTCGGCGTGGACCTCCGCCGCGGGCACGAAGTGATCGAGGTGAGCCAGGACGACGACGCGGTGACCGTGGACGTGCGCGGCCCGGACGGACCGTACCGGACGAGCAGCCGGTACCTCGTCGCATGTGACGGCGCGCGCAGCCGCATCCGCGACAGGGCCGGCATCCCGTTCCCCGGCACCACCTATCCCGAGGTCAACCGGCTGGCCCAGGTCACGCTGCCCGACACGGTCACCGTTCTCGGCAACGGCGATCTCGACGTTCCCGGCTTCGGCACCATCCGGGCCGGATTCACCCGCACCGACCAGGGCCTGCTCGGCGTCGGCTCCTCACCCGGCACCCGGTCCGTCTCCCTCTACACCATCGAGGACGAGACCACCGAATACGACGACGACGTCCCAATGACCCTCACCGAACTGCAGGACAGCATCCACCGCGTGCTCGGCGTCCACCTGCCGCTGGCCGGATCGACCCGCCTGTCGCGCTTCACCTTCAAGGCCCATCAGGCCGAGCGCTACCGCGAGGGCCGCATCTTCCTGGCCGGTGACGCGGCGCACCTGTTCCCCGCCACCGGAGTGGCGCTCAACGCCGGCATGCTGGACGCGGTCAACCTGGCCTGGAAGCTCGCCGCCGACCTGCACGGCACGGCCCCGGCCGGCCTGCTGGACACCTACCACACCGAACGCCATCTCGCCGGCGCCCGCACCATGCTGCACACCCGAGCGCAGGTGGCCCTGCGCCGCGGGCACGACGCAGCCGCCGAAGCGCTCCGGGAGATCTTCACCGAACTGCTCTCCGACGAGCAGCCGCTGCGCCGCATGGGAGCCCTCGTCGCCGGCATCGACATCCGCTACCCGATGCCCGGCACCGGACATGCTCCGCTGGCCGGCACCTTCGCCCCCGACCTCACCCTGCACACCGATGAAGGCGTCATCAGCGTGGCCGAGCTCATGCGCACCGCCCGGCCCGTCCTGCTCGACCTGGCCGACCGCCCAGAGCTCCGCCAGGCCGCCTGGGAATGGCGGCATCTCCTCGACGTCCACACTGCCAAGACCGCCGACCGGCCGGCCGACGCCCTGCTGATCCGCCCGGACGGCCATCTCGCCTGGGCCGCCGGCCTGGACGAACCTGCGGACACCGCCACGCCTTCGCTGCGTGCGGCACTCTCCGCATGGTTCGGAACGCCTTCGAACACCGGAGAGAGACATGACAAGTAGATTCACCGAGTTGACCATCGACTGCCACGACCCGGAGAGAGTCGCGGCCTTCTGGTGCGAGGTTCTGGACTTCGAAGTGATCGACCGCAACGAAGGCAAGGTCGAGATCGGCTCCTGGGAGCCGACCATCGAGCAGGTGCTCACCCGCCAGATGCCGCCCACCCTGCAGTTCATTCAGGTGCCCGAGGGCAAGACCGTGAAAAACCGGCTCCACCTCGACGTCAGCCCGATCGACGGCAGCACCGACGACGAGGTGACCAGACTGCTCGGTCTCGGCGCCGTCCAGAGAGATGTGGGCCAAGGCCCAGACCGACGCTGGGTGGTCATGGCCGACCCCGAGGGCAACGAGTTCTGCGTCGTGCGCACCCTGGCGGTGACGCACCACAGTTAGCGCCCCTGTTCCTGCCACACCGTCGTCGTGCTGAGATGCCCCGGGCCTCGTGATCTTGTCTCGTGGACATGGCCGGCGGCGATGTCGTCGGGTGGGTCGGTGTACAGGCTTCGCCTGGAACGGCAACCTCGCCGCCGACGCCTTCCTGGCCACCCCGCGCACGGCCCACCCCAAAACCCATCGTGCCTACGCCTCCGCGATCGAGGGCCTGTTCTCGTGGGCGGGCACGATGATCTACGCGGCCACGGGCCGGCGGGCCTTCGCCGGCGGCGGCGTGCCGGCGACGCTGAGCGCCGTGCTGCACGCCGAGCCCGACCTGTCCGGGCTGGCCGAGCCGCTGCGCGGCGGTGCTCGCCGGACGTGCGGGCCGGATCGGCTCGGTCAGCTGACGGCGGCCGACAGCTCGGCGACGTCGTCGTCGGTCAATTCGAGGCCGGCGGCGGCGACGTTCTCCTCCAGGTGGGCGATCGAGGAGGTGCCGGGGATCGGCAGCATCACCGGGGAGCGGCGCAGCAGCCACGCGAGCGCGAGCTGCGACGGCGTGGCCGACAGCCGCGAGGCGATCGCGTCGAGCGGCCCGCCCGGCTTGACCAGCCCGCCGGTGGCCAGCGGGAACCACGGGATGAACCCGATCTGGTTGCGCTGGCAGTAGTCGAGCACGCTCTCGGCGGAGCGGTCGGCCAGGTTGTAGAGGTTCTGGACGGTGGCGATCGGGGCGACGGCGCGGGCCTGCTCGATCTGCTCGACGCTGACCTCCGAAAGGCCGATGTGGGCGATCTTGCCTTCGTCCTGGAGCGCTTTGAGCTCGCCGACCTGGTCCTCGAGCGGCACCTCGGGGTCGACGCGGTGGAGCTGGAGCAGCGGGATGCGCTCGAGCCCGAGTATGCGCAGGCTCATCTCGCACTGCTGGCGCAGGTAGGCGGGCCGGCCGACGGGGGTCCACTGGTCGGGACCCTGCCGGGTGAGTCCGGCCTTGGTGGCGATGACGATGCCCTCGTCGTACGGCGCGAGCGCCCGCCGCAGCAGCGGTTCGGCGACCAGCGGGCCGTAGGAGTCGGCGGTGTCGAAGAGCGTGACGCCGAGCTCGGCCGCGCGGCGCAGCACGCGGACCGCCTCGTCCTCGTCGGCCGGAGGCCCCCACACTCCTTTCCCGGTGAGCTGCATGGTGCCGTAACCGAGCCGGTTGACGGGAAGAACGTTCTCGATCGTGAACTGACCGGCCGCGTCGGCCCGCACAGAGGTCATGGCGCTTTCCTTTCTCCGCTGGCCCGCCGAGGCCGCAGGCGTGCTGGGTGGGCCTGCCCCGTGGGTCCGCGTCCTATCTCAACCTCGGGCAAAACCATGCCACCGATCACGGCCGGATGCCGATCACCACCTCCTCGCCGGTCACCTCGCGGCCTTCGCCGTCGACGAACGCGACGTGCACCGGCTCGCCGGTGGAGCGTCGCCTGCGCAGGGCCGAGGGCCCGGACGGGCGGGGGGCGGTGCTCATCGCCCCACTGCTGCAGCGCGCCCAGCACCACCTGCAGGTCGGCGCCGGCCGGGGTGAGGTGGTAGCTGCGGCGCTGTCTGCTGCCCGGCTCCTGATAGGTGTACGTCCGCAGCACCCCGGCCGCGACCAGCGACCGCCGAGGACCGAGATCGGTTGACAGACTCCGGCCGATATGAGCGTAATGACGGTCGCGTCGCGTGTCGCCGGCCGGGAGGACGGTCGCGGCATGGAGGCGCCGAATCAAGGGGGATGACGCCGTGGACACTCACACCATCGGTCGTGCCTGAGCACACCGCACCCGTGCGTCTTCCCATGCCTGTTGCGGTGTCGTAAGCACCCGCGCGCCGGCATGTCCGCGCGGGTCGAAGCATGTCCAAGACATCGATCATCAGGGAGCCTTCTTTCAGCATGCCGGAAAACTTCAACCAGCAGGTCATCGACGAGTTCCGAGCCAACCGCGGCCAGGTCGGCGGCCCCTTCGAGGGCGGCAGGCTACTGCTGCTGACCACCATCGGCGCCAAGTCCGGCGCCCCGCACACCACTCCGCTCGGCTACCTGCCCGATCAGGACCGTGTGCTCGTCATCGCCTCGGCCGGCGGCTCGCCCAAGCACCCGGCCTGGTACCACAACCTGCGCGCCAACCCCCGGGTCACCGTGGAGGACGGCATCTTCACGTACGCGGCCGACGCCGTCGTCCTGGAGGGCGAGGAGCGCGACCGCGCGTTCGCCCGCGCCGTCGAGATGGACCCGGGCTGGGCCGCCTACGAGGAGCGCTCGGGCCGCACGCTGCCGGTCGTGGCGCTCGTGCAGGCCGAGTTCGGGCCGCCGGCCGGGCGGCGCATGGGCGACGCGCTCAAGGACATCCACGACGTCTTCCGCCGCGAGCTGGCCCTGATCCGCAGGGAGGCCGCCGCCTCGGGGCCGCGCCTGGCCGCGCAGCTGCGGATCAACTGCCTGACCATGTGCGCGGGGCTGCACATGCACCACTCGCACGAGGACAACGGCCTCTTCCCGGCCCTGGAACGGCAATATCCGGAGCTGGCTCCCGCGATGCGGCGGCTGCGGGCCGAGCACGAGGTGGTGGCGCGGCTGCTGGAGGAGCTCAAGTCACTGCTGTCGGCCGACGACGTCGCGCCCGCCGACCTGATCGCGGGCGTGGACCGGCTCACCAAGGAGCTGGAGACCCATCTCGACTACGAGGAGCAGCAGCTCGTCGCCCTGCTGAACTGACGCGGACGTCCGGCGTGCCCCTGTGACATGAGGGACACGCCGGACGTATGCTGACGTTGCGTCCGGGCCCGGCGCCACAGCTTTCGGCGTAGCCGACCTCTCTCACCACTGATCACGCGCCCCTTCCTGCGTGCGCGGATAAAATTGCAGTGGACTCCAAATTTACAGTACGCTCCAGCGGCATGACCGAAGGACTGCGCGAGCGGAAGAAGCGCCGCACGCGGCAGCACATCTCCGAGGTGGCCGTCGGCCTGTTCGTCGAGCGCGGTTTCGACAACGTGACGATCGCCGAGGTCGCGGCCGCCGCCGAGGTGTCGGTGAACACCGTCTACAACTACTTCCAGGCCAAAGAGGACCTGGTGCTGCCGCCGGAGGAGGCCTCGCCCCGCCGGCTGGCCGACATCGTGGCCGGGCGCGCGCCCGGTGAGTCGGCGGCCGGGGCAGTCCTGGCCCGGCTGCGGCAGGAGGTGCGCGAGCGCGAGCGCCGCGTGGGCCTGACCGTGGGGTTCGGGCGGGTGCTGGAGATGATGCGGACCGCGCCCACGCTGACCGCGCGGCTGGAGGACCTGGGCCGGCGCATGACCGGCGAGCTGGCCGGCCTGCTGGCCGAGGAGTGCGGCGTGGGGCCGGATGATCCGCTGCCCCGCGTGGTCGCCTGGCACATCGGCAGCCTGCACGCGCTGGTGCTGAGCGAGATCGGCCGCCGCACGGCCGGGGGCGAGCAGCCGGACGCGATCGCCGAGGCCGTGCTGGAGCTGCTGGACGCGGCCGAGAGCGTGCTCGGCGAGAAGGTGCTGGCTTATGCCGTACGAGGGGAGTGACGTGATGTTCCGGGTGACGATCAGCGGGAAGTTCCGGGGGCTCGACGACGCCGGGCGGGAGGCGGTGCGGGCGGCGGCCGGGACGGCGTTCACCGAGGCGGGCACGTTCACCCACGATCAGAGCGTGTCGGTGTTCACGTTCCGCTGCCAGGTGCCGGCCGAGCCTGAGGACGGCGATGACGAGGCGGCCCTGGGGGCGATGGCGGCGCTGGAGGCGTACGGGCAGCCGTACGAGGTGCTGCGCATCGGCGTGACGGACATGCGCGACATCAAGATCCGCCGGCGCTGATTCTCAGATCTGGGATAGCATCCCGAATATGAGAGGAGATGTGGAGAGCCGGCTCGCCGACCGCCTCGCCCAGCTGCGCATCCAGCGTGACTGGTCGCTGGAGGAGCTGGCGAGCAGGTCGGGCATCAGCCGCTCGACGCTGTCGCGGCTGGAGCGCGGCGAGATCAGCCCGACGGCGGCGCTGCTCGGCAAGCTGTGCGAGGTGCACGGGCGGACGATGTCGCGGCTGCTGGCCGAGGTCGAGACCGAGCCGCCGCAGGTCGTGGCGGCCGGGGCGCAGCAGGTGTGGCGGGACGAGTCGTCCGGGTTCGTGCGCCGTTCCGTCTCGCCGCCCCACCCCGGGCTGCGCGGCGAGGTCGTGGAGGGGCGGCTGCGGCCGGGCGCCGACATCGCCTACGACGCGCCGCCCGTCCCTGGCCTTGAGCAGCACATCTGGGTGCTGGAGGGGTCGGTGGAGATCGCCTTCGACGGCCGTACGCATGCCGTGGAGGCCGGCGACTGCCTGCGCTTCCGCCTGTGGGGGCCGTCCAGGTTCCGCTGCCCCGGTCCTGGCCCGGTCCGGTACGCGATCTTCGTCGTCCTGCCCTAGGAGGAGCCCGCATGCGCACGATCACCCGCCTGTCCCCGGCCGAGTTCGAGGGCTGCGTCAAGGAGCTGGCCGCGGCTGGACCCGCTTCGGCATCGTCCCCGGCTACGCCGGCTCGCCCGACGGCACGCTGCGTGAGTGCAGCTTCTTCTACAAGCGGCTCACAGCGACTGCGTGAGCGCGTCGAGGTCGGCCAGCCGGTCGGCGGGGGCCAGGCGGGCGGCGGTGGCGACGAGCAGCAGCTCGGTGACCGCGATCTCGTGGGTGAGCGGCGCGATCGGCCCCGCGGCCTCGCGCGGCAGCGCGATGAGCAGCTCCGCCTCGGCGGCCAGCGGCGAGCCCCAGGTGTCGGTGACGAGGATCACCCGCGCGCCGCGCCCGCGCGCGGCCCGCACGAAACGTGCGGTGGCGGGGGAGTAGCGGCGGAAGTCGTAGGCCACCACCAGGTCGTCCGCGCCCAGGTCGAGCACGGTACGTGCGCGCGCGTGGACCGGCTCGGGCACCCGGTGCGCGCCGGGGCGCAGGCCCGCGAGCTGGCGGATGAGGTAGTCGGCGGCCAGCTCGCTCAGCGGCCCGCCGAGTGCCCAGACGGTCCTGGCCTCGGCCAGCAGGCCCGCGCCGCGGTGGCAGAGCTGGGCGGGGACGGCGGCCAGGGTGCCGTCGAGGCCGGCGCGCAGCTCTTCGGCCGCCTCGCCCAGCTCGCCGGGGGGCTCGTCATCGGGGCGGGTGACGTATTCGAGCAGGCGTGAGCGGTCTCTGGCGCCGTCGCGTACGGCGGCCTGGAAGTCGGCGAAGCCCGCGTAGCCGAGCCGGTCGAACAGCCGGGACGCGGTCGGCGGGCTCACCCCGGCCCGCTCGGCCAGCGCGCGCAGCGAGCCCAGCGCCGCGAACGGGTGGTCGTCGAGCAGCACCCGCACCACCGCCCGCTCTCCCGGCGGCAGCTCGGCGTAGACGGCGCTGAGCCTGGCCACGATCGCGTCGCTCTCCATGCTGACGAATGTTACATCAATGCCGATGCGGTGAAACGAATGTTACGGTTCCGGACATGACTACCTGGAACGGCCTCATCGACAGTCCCTACCGGCGCTGGCTGCCGGTCACTCCCGACACCCCGGCCATCTCGCTCAACGAGGGCAACACGCCGCTGCTGCGCTCGGCCCACCTGTCCGAGCTGACCGGCTGCGAGGTCTGGCTGAAGGTCGAGGGCGCGAACCCGACGGGATCGTTCAAGGACCGGGGCATGACGGTGGCGATCAGCCGCGCGGCCGAGGCCGGCGCCAAGACCGTGATCTGCGCCTCCACCGGCAACACCAGCGCCTCGGCCGCCGCGTACGCCGCCCGCGCCGGGCTGCGTGCCGCCGTGCTCGTGCCCAAGGGTCGGGTGGCGCTGGGCAAGCTGGCCCAGGCCCTACGGTACGGCGCCGAGATCGTCGAGGTCGGCGGCACGTTCGACGACTGCCTGCGCGTCGCCCGCGAGTTGGCCGCCCATCACCCCGTCGCGCTGGTCAACTCGGTGGGCAACGAGCTGCGCCTGGCCGGGCAGCGCACGGTCGCGTACGAGATCGTCGACGCCCTGGGCGCGGCGCCCGACGTGCACTGCCTGCCGGTCGGCAACGGCGGCAACATCACCGCGACCTGGACCGGCTACCGCGCCTACTCCCCGGGCGAGCCGCCGCGCATGTGGGGCTTCCAGGCGGCCGGGGCTGCTCCGCTGGTGCACGGCGCGCCCGTGTCCGAGCCGCGTACGGAGGCCGGCGCGATCAACGTCGGGCACCCGGCCACGTGGGAGGGCGCGATCGCGGCCAGGGACGAGTCGGGCGGGCTGATCGGCGCGGTGAGCGACGAGCAGATCTTCGCCGCGTACCGGCTGATCGCCCGCCGCGACGGCGTCTTCGCCGAGCCCGCGTCGGCGGCCGGGGTGGCGGGGCTGCTCGACCTGCACGCCAAGGGCGGGCTGGAGCCCGGCCTGCGAGTGGTGATCACGCTGAGCGGCAACGGCCTGAAGGACCTCGACGCCTCGCTGCGCGGCGGCTACACCGCCACCGAGACCTCGGCTGCGACCGGGGAGGTGGCCAGGGCTTTGCGGCTCGCAGCCTGACCTACCTGCGACAACAACTTCAAGTAACTGAACGGTAACGTTATGTGAAAGTTCTCACGGGCACGAAAGTCACGACAAAGCCGACAGGTGGCTGATCGGGCGGTTCAACGCCGTCGGCCTCCCCTCTCCTGAGCGGTGACCCCCTGCTCCGAGAGGACTCCTGCCGTGCCCGCCACCCGACTTCGCCGTGCCCTGGGCGGCGCGAGCGCCACCGCGCTCCTGCTCACCGCCGCCGCCTCCGCCCCCGTGCTCAAGCCCGACGCCGCACCCTGTGCGCGGCTGCTCGAAGCGTCGGCCACCTACCGCGCCTACGGGCACACCTTCACCACCGACGGCGCGGGGCGTCCCGCCGAGGCCATGGCCAAGACGCTCGTCGACCGGGACGCCCCGCGCGGCTCGTGCGAGAGCAAGGTCGGCGACTGGGGCGGGAGCGGCGACTGGCAGGGCGGCCACCTCATCGCCGCCTCCTTCCGCGGCGCCGGCATGCGCTACAACCTCGTGCCCATGCGCGGCAGGCAGATCAACCAGGGCCTCATGAAACGGGTGGAGAACGGGGCGCGCGCCTGCCTGGAGGACGGCGGCGAGGTGCGCGACTACCGCGTACGCCTGCACTATCCGGACCGCACGACTCTGACCCCCGACACGATCCGCGTCAGCCTCACGGTGGCATCCCGGCCGGTCACGGTCACCCTGCCGAACCGTACACTGAGCGCCGAAGACCTGAAAGCCCAGCAAAACGGGATAACTGCCGCGTTCGATGCCGCGCCGTGCGGCAGGGACGGCGCGTGAGCGCGGTATCGATCGCCAGCAGATGATCGGAGGGAATGTTGTGGGATACCTCCATGCCTGAGCACACCCGTTCTGGTGTGGGATCGACGCCATGAAGGATGAAGGGAAACAGCGCAGGAGGCTCGCGACGGGCACGCTGGCGCGGGTGGCCGTGTTCGCCGCGCTCATCGCGGTCATGGGCCTGCCGGGCACGCTGAACGTCTTCGGCAACGCCGTTCCGATCACGCTGCAGACCATGGGCGTGATGCTGGCCGGCGCCGTCCTCGGCGCGTGGCGGGGCGCGCTCGCCGTCCTGGTCCTGTACGTGCTGGTCGCCGCCGGGCTGCCGCTGCTGGCCGGCGGGCGGGGCGGGCTGGGCGTGTTCACCTCGCCGTCGGCCGGTTTCCTCATCGGCTGGCTGCCCGGCGCGGCCGTCACCGGCTGGCTGGTCGAGCGGGCCGGACGCAGCCCGAGCGCGCTCCAGTTGTTCGTGGCGTCCGTGGCGGGCGGCATGGGAGTGATCTACCTGTTCGGCATCCCGGTGCAGGCGCTGGTGACCGGGGTCTCCCTCAGCGCGGCGGCCGGGCTCACCGCGGCGTTCCTGCCCGGCGACCTGATCAAGGCGGCGCTGACGGCGGTGGTGGTCAGGGGCGTCCAGCGGGCCTACCCCGACGCGGTGCCCGCCGTGCACCGCGAACGCCTCGGCGGGGGGCGTTGACCGCTCGATGCCCGTAGCAGAACACGTGCTGGCGCACGCCGCCGAGCGGCCCTCCAAGCTCGCGGTGCGCGGACCCGGCGGCGAGCTGACCTACGCGCGGCTCGCCCACCGGATCGAGGCCGCCGCCCGGCACCTCGCGGGCAACGGGCTGGGCCCCGGCGTGACGGCGGCCATCGGCCTGGCCGACCCGGCAGACCTGCTCGTCGCCGTCCTGGCCGCCGACCTCGCCGGTGCGACACCCCTGGTGGGCGATCACACCTGGGACCGCGCCCGTTGGAGCACCGTCACCGCCCCGCTGCCGATCGTCCCCGTCACCACGCCCCTGCCGGCAGCACCGATCGACGCGCCCCTGCCGGCGACGGCCTCCATCGGCGCTTCCCCGCCGGCGGCGCCGCTCGCCGCGCTCCCGCCCGACCCCGCCGGCCCCGCTGTGCGGCGGCGCGCCCGGCCTGACGATCTCGCCTGGGCCTGTTTCAGCTCCGGGAGCACCGGGCGGCCGCGGGCGATCGTCCGCACCCGGGCCTCCTGGACCGGCTCCTACCACCATCTGAACGCGCTGACCGGCATCGGCCCCGACGACGTCGTGCTCGTGCCCGGCCCGCTGGTCTCGTCCCTGTACGCCTTCGCCGCCCTGCACACCCTGGCCACCGGCGCCACGGCTCTGCTGCCGGGACGCTGGCCGGGCCGCGCCCTGGCCGATCACCTGGCGGAGGCGAGCGTGGTGCACCTGGTGCCGCACCGGCTGCCCGACGTGCTGGACCGGCCGGGTTCGCTGCGGGTGGCCGTGGTCGGCGGCGCCGCCCTGGCCCCCGGCGCGCGCCAGGCCGCAGAGCGCGCCGGCGTGCGCGTGGTGGCCTACTACGGGGCCACCGAGCTGTCGTTCGTGGCCGCCGACACCGACGGGGGCGGGCTGCGTCCCTTTCCCGAAGTGGAGCTCGAGGTGCGCGGCGAGGGGCCGCTGGGCGAGGTGTGGGTGCGCTCGCCGTGGCTGGCCGAGGGCTACCTGGGCGCGGCGGCCGGGCCGCTGCGGCGCGACGAGGACGGCTGGGTCAGCGTGGGGGACGTGGCCGAGCCGTACCGGGCGGGCGGCGTGCTGCGCGTACGCGGGCGCGGCGACGGCGCCATCCAGACCGGCGGCGCCACCGTCGTGCCCGAGGACGTCGAAGAGGTGCTGCGAAAAGTGCCCGGAGTGGGAGACGTCGTGGTGGTCGGCTCGCCGCACCCGTCCCTGGGCGCGGTGGTGACGGCGGTCATCGAGAGCCCGTTCTCCGAGCCGCCGCCCCGCGCGCTGCTGGAGGAGACGGCGCGCGGCGGGCTGGACTGGGCGCAGCGGCCCCGCCACTGGTACGCGGTGCCCGAACTGCCCCGCACGCCCACGGGCAAGCCGGCGCGGGCGCTGGTGGCGGCCCGGCTGGCGAGCGGCGACCCGGCCATCAGGCGGCTGAGGTGACCATGGACCTGACCCCCGTGGTGGTCTCGGCCCGGCGCACGCCGATCGGCACGGCCGGGCACGCGTACAAGTCGCTGACCGCCGAACACCTGGCCGCCCCCGTGATCGCCGCCGTCGCAGGCGACCTGCAGGGCCGGCCGGTCGATGACGTGATGCTGGGCAACTGCATGGGACCCGGCGGGAACATCGCCAGGGTCTGCGCGCTGGCGGCCGGCCTCGGGCACGAGGTGCCAGGGGTGACGGTGGACCGGCAGTGCGGCAGTGGCCTGGCCGCGATCCTGCTGGCCGGCCAGGCCGTCCGCGCGGGCGAGGCCAACCTGGTGATCGCCGGAGGCGTGGAGAGCGCCTCGACCGCGCCGCTGCGCACGTTCAGAGGGGCCGGGACGCCGTACGAGCGGGCGCCGTTCGCCCCGGAAGGCGGCCCCGACCCGGACATGGGCCCGGCGGCCGAGGCGCTGGCCGCGGCCAAGGGCGTCGATCGCGGACGGCAGGACGCCTACGCCTGCCGCAGCCACGCCCGCGCCCTGGCCGCCCGCGCGGCCGGCCGATTCGCCGAGGAGATCGTGCCGATCTCAGGCCGCAGTGACGACCAGCGCCCGCGCCCGCTGCGGGCGGCGTCGCTGGCCCGGCTGCCGGCGGCGTACGTGCCGGGCGGCACGGTGACGGCCGGCAACTCCTCCCCGAACAGCGACGGCGCCGCCGCCGTGGCCCTGGTGCCGGAAGGGCTGCGCGACGGCCTGCCCGGCCTGCGGCTGCTGGCCGGGGCCGTGACCGGGTGCGATCCCGAGCTGCCCGGGTGGGGGCCGGTGCCGGCGATCCGCCGGGTGCTGGCGCGTGCCGGGGTGGCGATGGAGTCGATCGCGGTGGTGGAGATCGTGGAGGCGTTCGCGGCGCAGGTGCTGGCCGTCACCGACGCGCTCGGGCTCGACCCGCTGGGCGCCGACGACGAGCGGGTGTGCCCCGGCGGCGGCGCGCTGGCGCTCGGGCACCCGTGGGGCGCGACCGGCGCGGTGGTGGTGACCAGGTTGTTCGGCGGGCTCGTCCGCGCCGCGGCCCCCAAGGGCACGCTGGGCCTGGCGGCGGCCGCGGTCGGCGGCGGGATGGGCGTGGCCGCCCTGTTCGAGGTGGTGTGAGAGTTGATCGAATTCGCTGACGTGCACGTCCGGCTGGGCACGCGCGACGTGCTGCGCGGCGTCACCGCGGCGCTGCCCGAGCGCCGGGTGGGCGTGGTGGGCGCCAACGGCTCCGGCAAGAGCACGCTCGCCCGGCTGGTCAACGGCCTGGCGCTGCCGTCGTCCGGCCAGGTCACCGTGCTCGGCATGGACACCCGCCGCGACGGCGCCAAGATCAGGCGCGGTGTGGGGTTCCTGTTCACCGATCCCGACGCGCAGATCGTGATGCCGACGGTGGCCGAGGACGTCGCGTTCTCGCTGCGCCGCAAGGGCCTGACGCGCGAGGAGGTGGACCGGCGGGTGGGCGAGGTGCTCGGCCGTTACGGCCTGGCCGGCCACGCCGACCATCCCGCGCACCACCTGTCGGGCGGGCAGAAGCAGCTGCTGGCGCTGTGCTCGGTGATGGTGCTGGAGCCGGAGATCCTCGTCATGGACGAGCCCACCACGCTGCTCGACCTGCGCCACTCGCGCCAGGTGGCGGAGCTGCTGGAGGAGATGCCGCAGCAGGTGTTCCTGGTCACCCATGACCTGCCGCTGCTGTCGGGGTTCGACCGGGTGCTGGTGATCGACGAGGGCCGGGTGGCCGCCGACGGCACGCCCGCCGAGGCCATCGCCCACTACCGGAAACTGATGGCGTGAACGGCCTCACCGGTGCCTACGTACCCGGAGACTCGCCGCTGCACCGGCTGCCGGCCGGCGCGAAGCTGGCCGCGCTGGCGCTGGCCTGCACGGCGCTGGTGCTGCTGCGCTCGCCGCTCGCGCTGGCCGTGGCGGGCGTCGTGGTGGCGGCCCTGTACGCGCTGGCCAGGGTCGGCGCGGCGGCTGCGTGGGCGCAGGTCAAACCGGTGCGCTGGTTCGCCGTGATGCTGTTCGGCGTGCAGTTCGTCTTCGCCGGGCCGGCCGCGGCCGCCGCCACGACGCTGCGGGTGGTGCTGGCGGTGGCGCTGGCCGGGCTGGTGACGCTGACCACCCGGTCGGCGGCCATGATGGCGGCGCTGGAGCGGCTGCTGTCGCCGGTCAGGTTCGTGGGGCTGGACCCGTTCCGGCTGTCGTTGCTGCTGTCGCTGACCATCCGCAGCGTGCCGGTGGTGGCGTCGCTGGCCACGCGGGTCAGGGAGGCGCAGCGGGCCAGGGGTGTCGAGCGCAGCCTGCGGGCGTTCGCGGTGCCGCTGGTGGTCGGCTCGCTGCGGCACGCCGACGCGCTGGGCGAGGCGCTGAGCGCCCGGGGGCTCGACGACGATGATTAAGAGTTGACTTATATAAGCAGGTCCTGAAACACTCTGGTGGTGCACGCCTTCGACGTCCTCGGCGATCCGGTACGCCGCCGGATCCTGGAGCTGCTGGCCACCGGCGAGCTGAGCTCAGGCGAGGTCACCGCCGCCATCCGGCAGGAGTTCGGCATCTCGCAGCCGGCCGTCTCGCAGCACCTGCGGGTGCTGCGCGACAGCGGGTTCGCGAGCGTACGGGCGGAGGGCACCCGCCGCCTCTACGCCGTCGAGCCCGGCCCGCTGCGCGAGATCGACGCCTGGCTGGAGCGCTTCCGCGCTTTCTGGGACCAGCGCCTGGACGCGCTGGCGACGGAGCTGGCCCGGGGCAAGCGCGAACGCCGCATCACGAAAGAGAAAGAGGATCCCTGATGGACATGGTCGACGAGATCAACAAGACGCACCGCGAGCTGATCGACGGTAAGCGCAAGGTGCAGGTGCTGCGCCGCCACTACGACGCCGAGATCGAGGACGTCTGGCAGGCCTGCACCGACGCCGACCGCATCGCCCGCTGGTTCATGCCGGTCACCGGCGACCTGCGGCTGGGCGGCCACTACCAGCTGGAGGGCAACGCCCACGGCGAGATCCTGCGCTGCGAGCCGCCCAGCATGTTCACCATCAGCTGGCTGTTCGGCCCCGCCCCCGGCTTCTCCGAGGTCGAGGTGAGCCTGACCGCCAAGGACGGCGGCACGGTGCTGGAGCTGCGGCACACGGCGGAGGTGCCGGAGGAGATGTGGACGCAGTTCGGCCCAGGCGCCACGGGGGTGGGCTGGGACCTGGGGCTGCTGGGCCTCGCCCTGCACCTGACCGGCGCCTTCATGTCCGACGAGGCCAAGGCCACCTTCCACGAGACCGAGGAGGGCCGGCGCTGCATCGTGACCAGCAGCAAGGCGTGGGGCGAGGCGCACCGGGCGGCGGGCGGCTCGCCCGAGCTGGTGGCCGCGACGGTGGCGGCCACCACCGCCTTCTACGCCCCCGAGTGACCCGCGGACCCCTCCGAGTAGGGTAGTGAGCACTCACTCACCCCTTGGAGGGGCCCATGAAGATCACCGTCTTCGGTGCGACCGGTGGCAGCGGGCTCGAGCTCGTACGCCAGGGCCTCGCCCTGGCGTACGAGGTCACCGCCGTGGTCCGCGACCCCGCCCGGCTGCCCGCCGAGCTGCGCGAGCAGGCAGACGTCGTCCAGGCCGACGTGATGGACCCCGGCGCCATCGCCTCCGCCGTCGCGGGCCGCGACGCCGTGCTCAGCGCGATCGGCCCCCGCGGCACGGGGCCCACCACCGTCTGCTCCGGCAGCACCCGCGCCATCCTGGCCGCCATGGAACGCACCGGGACGCGGCGGCTGCTCATGGTCAGCGCCGCCGCCCTGGAGAGCGACGCCGGTGACGGCCCCTTCTCGCGGTACGCGCTCAAGCCGGTCATCCGCCGCTTCCTCCGCCACGTCTACGCGGACCTGGCGGAGGCGGAACGGCTGGTGCGCGAGTCCCGTACGGACTGGACGATCGTGCGGCCCGCCCGCCTCACCGACGCCGGCCGCACCCACCGCTACCGCACGGCCCGCGACCTCAGCGTCCGCGGCGGCCACACCACCACCCGCGCCGACCTCGCCGACTGCATGCTCAAGCTGATCGAGGACGGCACGTCGGCGGGTCACGTGGTGTCGGTGGCGACGTGAGGCTCAGCCGACGAGGGCCGAGGGGTCGCGGTCCGGAGGACCGGCGGGCCACCACCGGTCCTCCCGGCGGGTGAAGGGGTACCAGCGGCCGTCCCGGCCGTAGCGGAGCTGGAGCTCTCCGAGGGTCCAGCGGTTGCGCCAGGCTTCCATGGGCGGAGCCTGCGCGCCTTCCCAGGCGGATTCGAGCCGGGCGCGCGCTCTGGCCAGGTCGTGGCGGGGCGGCGTCCAGGGGTGCTCCAGCGCGGCGAGGCCGCCCGCGCCGCCGTGCCGCCAGGCGGCCACGGCCGCCCCCAGCTCCTGCTCTCCTCGGTCGTCCGGCCGGTCGAGGGTGTGGTCGGCGAGCAGCCGTACGTGGTCCTCGTGCTCGGTCAGGTGCGGCATGCGGTCGTGCAGCAGCAGGTCACTGGCGCGGGCGGCGGCGGAGGCGGCCAGCACCGCCAAGGCGGCCACGTCCACGCCGGGCGCCGGGTCGAGGGCGGGCGGGGTGTAGGTGACGTCGTACGACGGCGGGTCGGGCAGCGGGGGCACGCCGGCCGCGAACGCCACCGCCGCCGGCGTACCGGACGGCCGGGCGGCGTCCTCCGTCCGCCCCGCACGCGTGGCCGCGCCCGCCGCGTTTCGTGCCTGCAGGGCTTCGACCAGGTCGCTTCGGCCGCGGCCGCGCAGGAGCAGCAGGACGAACGGGTCGGCGTCCAGCAGCCAGGACGCCTGGTAGCACAGGGCGGCGGCGTGCTGGCAGGGGTGGCCCCAGTCGGGGCAGGAGCACTCGGGCTCCAGGTCGCCGACGGCGGGCAGCAGCGGCACGCCCGCGGACTCGGCCGCGTCGACCAGGTCGTGCGGCATGTCGCCGTCGAGCAGCGCGGCGATGTGGCCGGCCTTGGCGGCGACCTGGTCGAGGAAGCGTTCCCATGCGTCGTCGGTGAGCTGCTCGACGCCCACGACCACGTCGTACTCGTGCTCGGCGACGGCGGCCAGGCGTCCTGGGCTGACGGTGATCGGGCCGAGCCGCCCGGTCTTGGCGTACGCGCGGCCCTGGCGCAGCAGGGTGTGGTCGAGGGAGGTGTCCTCCATGGCCTGGATCCAGGCGCGTCCCCACCAGGAGGTGGCGAAGCGGGCGCCGGCGCGCTGGCGGGGGAAGGCGGGGAAGCCGCGGGCGGGGGTCATCGGGGCTCCAGGATCGGGGTGGTCATCGGAGTTCGACCAGGGCGGCGAGTTCGGCGTCGGTCAGTTCGGTGAAGGCGGCCTCGCCGGAGGCGAGCACGGCGTCGGCGAGCGAGCGCTTGGCGGTGAGCATCTTCGCGATGCGGTCCTCGATCGTGCCCTCGGCGATGAGGCGGTGCACCTGGACGGGCCTGGTCTGGCCGATGCGGTAGGCGCGGTCGGTGGCCTGGTCCTCGACGGCCGGGTTCCACCAGCGGTCGTAGTGGATGACGTGGTCGGCGCGGGTGAGGTTGAGCCCGGTGCCGGCGGCCTTGAGCGACAGCAGGAAGACGGGGGCCTCGCCGTCCTGGAAGCGCCTGACCATCTCCTCGCGGCGGGCGACGGGGGTGCCGCCGTGCAAAAGCCGGGTGGCGACGCCCCGGCCGGTCAGGTGGCGCTCCAGGAGGCGGGCCATGGCGACGTACTGGGTGAAGACGAGCACGGAGCCGTCCTCGGCGGTGATGGTGTCGACCAGCTCGTCCAGCAGCTCCAGCTTGCCGGAGCGGCCGGGCAGGCGCGGGTCGCTCTCGTGCAGGTACTGGGCGGGGTGGTTGCAGATCTGCTTGAGCCCGGTGAGCAGCTTGACGATGAGGCCGCGCCTGGCCATGCCGCGCGCGTCGGCGATCTGGGTCATGATCTCGCGGACGACGGCCTCGTACAGGCCGGCCTGTTCGGTGGTGAGCGCGACGGGACGGTCGGTCTCGGTCTTGGGCGGCAGCTCGGGCGCGATGCCGGGGTCGCTCTTGCGGCGGCGCAGCAGGAACGGCCCGACCAGCCGCGACAGGCGTTCGGCTGTGGCGGTGTCGCCTGACTCGACCGGCCTGGCCCAGCGGGCGCGGAAGCGGGTCAGCGGGCCGAGCAGGCCGGGGGTGGTCCAGTCGAGGATGGCCCACAGCTCCGACAGGTTGTTCTCGACGGGGGTGCCGGTCAGGGCGACGCGGGCGGCGGCGGGGATCTCGCGCAGCGCCTTGGCGGTGCCGGACGCCGGGTTCTTGACGTGCTGGGCCTCGTCGGCGACCAGCAGGCCCCAGTGGTGCGCGGCCAGGCGGTCGGCGTCGAGGCGCATGGTGGCGTACGTGGTGAGCACGAAACCCTCCTCGGCGAGCGTGCGGTTGCCGCCGTGGTAGCGGCGCACCGGGACGCCCGGCGCGAACCGGGTGATCTCGCGCTCCCAGTTGCCCAGCAGGGAGGCGGGGCAGACCACGAGCGTCGGCCCTGAGGCGCGGTGCAGGTGCAGCGCGATGAGCGTGACGGTCTTGCCCAGGCCCATGTCGTCGGCCAGGCAGGCGCCGAGGCCGAGCGAGGTCATCCTGGCCAGCCAGCGCAGCCCCGCGTACTGGTAGTCGCGCAGGGTCGCGGCCAGGCCGGGCGGCGGCGGCACGTCGGCGGGCTCGGCCAGGCGGCGGCGCAGCTCGTCGAGCCAGGCGGTGGGCTCGACGGGGACCTGCTCGTCCTCGACCTCGACCGTCCCGGTGAGCGCGGCGCCGAGCGCCTCGATGCCGGTCAGCGGTTTGAGCTCGCGCGTGCGGGCCTTGCGCGCCAGGTCGGGGTCGATGAGCACCCACTGGTCGCGCAGGCGTACGACGGGGCGGTGCGCCTCGGCGAGCTGGTCCATCTCGGCGGCGGTCAGGCGTTCTCCGCCGAGTGCGAGCTGCCAGTCGAAGCTGGTCAGGTGGTGGCCGCCGAGGAAGGAGGGCAGGTCGGACGGTGCGGGGTCGCGGTCGCCGACGACGGCGCGGGCGGTGAGGCCGCGCACGAACGAGCGCGGCCAGTGCACGTCCACGCCCGCCGCGGCCAGCCGGTCGGCGGCTCCGGCGAGCAGCGCCTCCACGTCGCCGTCGGACAGGGTCAGCTCGTCGGGTACGGCGCTGTCGAGCAGCTCCGCCAGGCGGGGCCAGGCGCGGGCGGCCCTGCGGACGGCGAGGGTGGCCTCGATCCTGGCGCCCGGCCCGAAGCCGGCCTCGCCGCCGCGCCACAGGTCGGCGGCGTCCACGACCCGCGCGGGGTCGGCCAGGCTGTGCAGCTGGGCGACGGCGCGGAACTCGGCGGCCACCGGGTCGTCGGCCTCGATGCGCAGCGACAGCCGCAGGCCCGCGTCCAGCCCTGCGGAGAGCTCCTCGGCCCAGCCGCGCAGGTGGGGCACCTTGACGGGCTTCGCGGCGGCGTAGGCGGTGAGGCCGGTGGCGCGTACGGCGCCGGGCGAGCGCGGCATCGCGTCGGCGACGGCGTCGAGAAAGGCCCGCACGAGCGGCTCGGCGTCGGGCAGCAGGGGGACGTCAGCGGGCAGGGTGTCGTCAGCGGGCATTGGGACGGCGCGGGCGGTGGCGGGCATGGCGGCGGCCAGTTGGCGGACGCGGCGGGCGTCGTCGGCGTCGAGCGGCCCGGCCCGCCAGGAGTCGTGCTCGCCCGGCGACACGCCGGGCAGGATGCGGCCCCGGGTGACGAGCTGCAGCGCGATGAGGGCGGCGGCGCCCCAGAAGCGGGCGGCCGGATGGGCGTGGGGGTCCTTACGCGCTCTGGCCAGGGCGGCGACGGCCTCGCCGACGGGCACGAGGGTGGCGGGGACGGCGCGCGTGGCCACGCCGCCCTCGTGCCCGTCGGCGCGTTGCTCGGCCACGGTCAGCACACTGTCACCCGTGGGGTCGAGGAAGGCGATGTGCCCGGTCCTGGGCGGGTCGCCGGGCTGGAAGACCGCAGGGTGCCGGGCCAGATCCGTCTGAGAGCTCACGGCCGTACAGTGTACGGTACGCTGAGGGTGTGGTTTACCGCAGTGCCCAACGGGCAGCGACCACATTCCGCACTCGGCCCGATCTTCCATAGCCTGGACCGCATGACTGATTGGCTGGTAGGACTCATGGACCGCCTCGGAGCGCCCGGGGCCGGTCTCGCCATCGCGCTGGAAAACCTTTTCCCGCCTCTTCCGAGCGAGGTGATCCTGCCACTGTCCGGTTTCACGGCGAGCAGAGGCAAGATGCAACTGCTCGACGTTCTCGTCTGGACGACGCTGGGGTCCGTGATCGGCGCACTCGCACTCTACGGGGTGGGCGCACTGCTGGGCAGGGAACGCACGCTGGCCATCGCCGCCAAGCTGCCCCTGATCAAGATCTCCGACATCGAGAAGACCGAGGCGTTCTTCCAGCGTCACGGCGGCAAGACCGTCTTCTTCGGCCGGATGATCCCCATCTTCCGCAGCCTGATCTCCATCCCGGCGGGCGTCGAACGCATGCCGCTGCTCAGGTTCACGCTGCTCACCACGGCCGGCAGCGCCATCTGGAACACGCTCTTCGTCATGGCCGGCTATCTCCTGGGCGAGCAGTGGGAGCTGGTCGAGACCTACGTCGGCGTCGGCACCAACGTGGTGATCGCCATCGTGGTCCTGGCGATCCTGGTGTTCATCGGGGTCCGCCTGGCCGAGCGGCGCAAGGGCAAGCATGCGAGTCGTCGCTGAGGGTCTGCGGGTGGCCGCCGCGGTCACGGCAGGCGCTGTGACCGCGCTCGTCGAGCTGGTGTTCCTGGTGCTGACGCTGCCGTTCCTCGGCCACCCGAACGTCCTGGCATCCGCCCGCCGACTGGCCCGCCTGGAGGCGGGCCGCCTGCGGCTGGACATCTCCCACCTGGACGCCCTGGAGGACGCGCGGGGCGGCAGGGCCGCACGCTACCTGGCGGCGCGCGTGCCCGTCGGAGTGCTCGGCGGGCTGGTGATCGCGCTGCTGGTCGCCGGGGTGAAGGTCGCGGTGCCGTTGCTGGCCGCCTGGGCCGCGGGCCGGCCGTTCGACGGGATGGAGCCGACGCCGCCGCTGGTGGCGTACATCCTGACCGGGGGCTTCGTCCTGCTCTTCCTGGACCTGTCCGGGGTGGCGGGGGTGCACGCGCTCGAACGCCGGCTGGCCGTCCGCATGCTCGGCCCCGACCCGACCGAGAAGCTGCGGCGCCGCATCACCGAGCTGGCCGAGAGCCGGGCCGGCATCGTCGCGGCGGTCGACTCCGAGCGCCGCCGCATTGAGCGTGACCTGCACGACGGGCTGCAGCAGCGCCTGGTGGCGCTGTCGATGCTCATCGGACGCTCCCGCCGCGGCCGTCCCGAGCTGCTGGAGCAGGCGCACGCCGAAGCCCAGCACGCGCTGGCCGAGCTGCGCGAGGTGGCCTGGCGCGTCTACCCGAGCGGGCTCGACTCGCTCGGCCTCGGCGAGGCGCTCGCCGGGGTCGCCGAACGCTCGAGCGTGCCGGTCACGGTAGATTGCCGGCTGCCGGAACGTCCCCCGATGGCGGTGGAGACGGCGGCGTACTTCGTGGTGTGCGAGGCGGTGACCAACGCCGCCAAGCACGCCGGGGCGGCGGCCATCACGGTCGGGGTGCACAAGGAGGGGGCGGCGGTGGTCGTACGCGTGCGCGACGACGGCTCGGGCGGCGCGCGCCCGACGGGCGGCGGCCTGTCGGGGCTGGCCAGGCGGGTGGCGGCGCTGGACGGCCACTTCGAGGTCGACAGCCCCGTCGGCGGCCCCACCACGGTCACGGCGGTGCTGCCGTGCGGGTGATCCTGGCCGAGGACTCCACGCTGCTGCGCGAGGGCCTCGTACGCCTGCTGCTGGAGGAGGGCCACGAGGTCCCCGCCGCCGTCAGCGACGGCGAGGCGCTCATCGAGGCCGTCGAGAAGCACGAGCCCGACATCGTGGTGGTCGACGTGCGCATGCCGCCCACCCACACCGACGAGGGCCTGCGCGCGGCACTGGAGATCCGCAGACGCCGGCCGTCGGTCAAGGTGCTCGTGCTGTCGCAGTACGTCGAGAAGCGCTACGCCACCGAGCTGATGAGCTCCGACGTCGAAGGCGTCGGCTACCTGCTCAAAGACCGGGTCGGCCAGGTCGGCGACTTCCTCGACGCGCTCGAACGCGTGGGCGCGGGCGGCGCCGCCTTCGACCCTGAGGTGGTGCGCCAGCTGCTGGCCCGCACCACCCAGCAGGACCCGCTGTCCAAGCTCACCGCCCGCGAACGCGAGGTGCTGGAGCTCATGGCCCAGGGGCTCACCAACGCCTCCATCGCCCAGGCCCTGCACGTCTCCCAGAGCGCGGTGGAAAAGCACGTCAACTCGCTGTTCGACAAGCTCAAGCTGTCCCACATCACCGGCTACAGCCGGCGCGTCCTGGCGGTCCTGCACTTCCTGGAGTCCTGAGCCGGAGAATTGTCGGCGTGGCCCGCTACCGTCCCCGCCATGGATCATGAGGACGAGATCAGGAAGCTGATCTGGCAGCGCCACGCCGACCGGCTCGCCGAGCGCGTCAAGGCCCTCGACGAGCCCGCGCGCAAGCGGGTCGCGGCCGAGCTGCCGCAGCTGCTGAAGGAGCTGACGGCCACCTTCAGCCGGTGGGAGAGCGACGGGCTGACCGACTTCGGCCCGGTGCTGCGCGTGGCGGGCGCGGCCACGCTGGGCGGCGCGGCGGCCGTGGCGTCCTGGCTCTACCGCCGGGCCTTCGCGCCCCAGTGGGCCGGCCCCGACAACGACGTCGATCTCGTCCTGGCCGTCATCGCCGACCGTCCCGCCGCCTGGCGGGCCGACCTGGCCGAGCGGCTGACGCTGCGGCTGCGCACCGCCGACGACCGCGGCATGCGGCTGGCGCTCGCCCTGCTGCGCGAGACCGGCATCGAGCCGCCGCCGCACGACGTGCTGGTGGCCGGCTGGGTGTCCGAGCCGCCCAAGGACCTGGCCGACGACCCGCTGCTCGACCACCTGCTGCCGCGGCTGTTCGAGGCGCAGGGCGTGGGGCGTCAGCTGCAGTGGCAGAGCGATCCCGACCAGGGCTGGCTCGGCGCGCT
Organism: Nonomuraea sp. NPDC004580; assembly: GCF_040609855.1. Classification (NCBI taxonomy): domain Bacteria; kingdom Bacillati; phylum Actinomycetota; class Actinomycetes; order Streptosporangiales; family Streptosporangiaceae; genus Nonomuraea; species Nonomuraea sp. NPDC004580. The sequence goes on from NZ_JBEXLH010000004.1 coordinate 244,440, forward strand.
CCTTGACATCGCCGACAGCGGCCGGGTGCGGCGGGCCGATCTCCTCGACGGCTGCCTGCGCCGGTTCCTGCTCGGCGGCGCCCCCACCGAGCTGCGTTTCTTCGTCCACCTGCACGAGGCGCTCGATCCGGCGCCCGGCGAGGTCGACGGCCGCGCCCGTGACTACCTTCGGCTGCTGCCCGCCGCGCCCGGCCAGGTCGCCGAGGCGGCCGCCAAGCGCCTGCGCGGCTGCTCGGCGCTGACGTCCGACGACCTGGCCGAGGCGTGGGAGTCGCTGCTGTTCCGCCAGGAGCGCAAGCTGGTGCGGGCCGGGCTGTCGTGGCTGCAGGCGACGGTGCGCCGGCAGCCCGAGCTGGCCGGCGTGGTGGCCGTGCCGCTGGCCAGGGCGTTCGCCGCCGAGTCCGCCGAGCTGCAGGAGAAGGCGGCCGAGCTGGCGCTGGCCTGCGCGGCGGCGATGGACGAGGAGGGGCGCGCGGCCGTGCGCGAGGCGATCGAGCTGCTGCCGCCCCGGCTGGGCGGCCGCCTCGCGGCGGCCTTCGGCGGTGCGGCGGTGGCCGAGCCGGTCTTCGTGCCACCACCGCTGCCCGCCGTGCCCGAGCGGGCCCGGCCCTTCGAAGAGCCGCCCGCCACTCCCGACGAGCTGGTGACGCTGTGGGTGTCCATGCCCCAGACGTGGCAGACGTGGGAACGCCTGCTGGCCGGGTTCGTCACGCTGGCCGGCCGCGACCGCGCCGGCCTGGCCGCCAGGCTGGAGGGCCTCAGGCAGCCGTGGTGGCGCTGGCAATACCAGTCCTCGTTCTGGGACTCGGTGGACGACTGGTTCAGGGGGGCGGTCACGCACGTCGTCGGCGTCGGGCCCGACCAGCCGGCGTGGCGCACGCTGATGCCCTCGGGGCGGCTGGCCGTCCCGCACCGCGTGCTGCTGCACCGCGCGGCCGAGATCCTGCGCGCCCTCGGTGAGGGCACGCTGCCGCCGCTGCTGCTGGCCACCCCCACCCACGACACCGGGCACGTGGCGGCGGACGAGCTGGTGCGCCGGCTCGAGGTGCTGGAGGCGGCGGGCGCCAAGCCGCTGGCCGCAGACTTCCAGCAGGCGCTGCTACGGCTGCCTCCCGACGAGCCGGTCGAGGCGGGTCACCTGACGTCGCCGGCCGGGCGCATCCTGGCCGCCTGGCGGCACCCGGAGACCGAGCTGGGCCTGCGGTGGCGGTGCGGCGACCACGGGCCCGAGCACGACTGGCACGCCCGCGACCACCACCACTACATCAAGCCGCACCCCCTCGCCCGCCGGGCGGCGCGCACCGGGCTGCCGCTGGCCGACTTCCTGCTCAACCGCTTCGAGACCTCCGTCTCCTCCGACGCCGAGGTGCGTCATCTCGACTGGTGGCCCGCGATGCTGCCCTTCCATCGGGAGACGGCCGCGGCGCACCTCGGCCCCTACGTGGTGCACTCCTACGGCCGGCCGCACGTGCAGGCGGAGCACGCGCGGGCGCTGGCGCGGGCCGGCGGGCCGGCCGGGGCGGCGTTCGCGGCGGTGCTGGCGCGGGTGCTGGGCGACCCTCAGGAGATGGAGGCGGTCGATGTGCTGCTGGAGGTGGCCGCGCGCGGCGAGTTACCGGCGGCCGAGGTCGGCAGGCAGGCCGGGCTGCTGCTGGCGAGCGGCGAGGTCAAGATGAGCGACATGATCGCCGCGCTCGACACCGCCGCTCAGCGGGGCGCGCACGCGCAGGTGTGGGAGATCATGGCGGCGGCGCTGCCCGTGGTGCTGCCCGAGCCGGGCGCACGGCCGCGCAACGGGTCGGCCGCCTTCGTCGCGCTGGCCGGCACCGTCGCGGGGTGGTGCGGGGCGCGCGGGGAGATCCCGCGGGTGCGCGACCTGGCGGCCCGCAGGGGGAGCAGCGCGTTGCTGAGCGAGCTGCGGGCCCTGCACGCGCTGCTCACCACTGACACGTCGGCGAACCTCGCTCGGGAAGGGGCATGATGGCGCACCGCAGGTTTCCTCATCAGATGGACGAGGGGCACGACACGCGCATGCACATCGGCGATCTGGTGCGCGCCGCCGTCCCGGACGCCTCGCGGGTGACGGTGCGGCGGGCCCAGCTGGGCGCGTCCGGGGTGACGACCGTGATGGGCGACGGGCGGCCGGTCGTGGTCGATGGCCTGGACGAGCCCCTTGAACGGCTGCGTGAGCTGTCCTATCGCAAGGGGAAGGGCACCTGGTTCAGCTGTGAGCTGGAGTTCACCGCGGGCAGCCGGGGTCATGACTGCCGGGCCGACGGAGAGGCGATGCCGTTCGCACTGGTGGAGCCTGCGGCGGCGCTGGGGGAGCTGACCACGTTCCCTCGTGACGTGCCGCCGGAGTGGCTGCTCGCGGCGCTGCCGACCGCCATGCCGTTCGGGCTGCCCGTCCCGCTGCTGGACGAGCGGCCGTGGCACTCTCCCTTCGACGAGCACCGGCCGGCCCCGCCGATCACCGGCGAGGTGTCCTACACCCCTGCCGCCGGCATGACCGCCCGCGTCGCCGGCCACGAGGAGGGCTCCGAGCCCGTGCCGGGACAGCGGCTGCTCTGGCTGGGCGAGCGGCCCGACGACCCCGACGCCGGGGCGGTCGTGCTGACCGTGCACGAGGAGACGTACTACCTGGCGCGCCACCCGGAGGGCGCCACCGACGGCGGCCTGCGCTCGCTGACCCTCGACGGTGCGACGCTGCGGGTCGAGCTGACCCCGCAGGCCGCCGACCGCCTGCGGACCGAGACGGTCTTCGAGGTCCGTCTCGACCTGCCCGCCGAGAGCATGGCCACGGTGCGGGCGGCGGTGCCGGGCATGCTGGGGCGGCTCACGGACGGGCCGAAGCTGCTCGGCTTCTGACCACCCCGGCTGCTCCGCACGTCGTGCATGACCTGACACCACACCTTGGTCAGGGCGGCCGTGGCAGTGGAGCTTAGCCGGCCGTCACGGTGCCTCCTCAGCGGCCCTTCTTGCCGCGCGGCAGCTTGAGCGGCACGGGCTTGACGGTCGGGCGTCAGGCCAGGTTCTTCCCGGCCCACTCGGCGAAGGTCGTCATGGGGATGCCGAAGCCCTTGGCGTACTCGGGCCTGGCAGGCTGGCTCCTGACGTTCATGTACGCGTGCGAGATCCCCATGTCCGGCATCCCGGCAGCCTTCGCCTCCTCCACGGTCATGTCGGGAGCCGTCAGCGGGGCGCCCAGCACGCGGGAGAGGGTCGCGGCGATCTCCGTCATGGACAGGAAGTCGCCGCACAGCTCCAGCTCGACCTGGTGGAAGCGGTCCGGGTCGGCGATGGCGGCGGCGGCCGCGGTGCCGACGTCCTCGGTGTCGATGAGCGGCACGCGGGTGTCCGGCTTGAGCAGGCTCACCAGGCCGCCCTCGACGCCACGCGGGAACAGGAACCGCATGGACGGCAGGAAGTTCACCATGAAGAAGGACGGCTTGAGAATCGTCCAGCGGGGGAAGCCGGCCGCGCGCAGCCGGTCCTGGATGGCGGCCTTGGCCTCGATCGGGGGCTTCAGGGCGCTCCAGCGGCCTTCGGTCCAGCCGGGGATGTCGGCCTGGTGACCGGCGCCGGTGACGGAGGTGTGCACGAACTGCGCCACCCCTGCGGCCCTGGCGGCCTCGATGAGGTTGACGCCCATGCGCACCTCCTCGTCGAAGTCGGCGCCGGCGGCGGTGAAGGGGGGCATCTGGACGGAGAAGACGGCGCGGGCGCCCTCGGCGGCGCGGACTACGGAGTCGCGGTCGCCGAGGTCGCCGGTGACGAGCTGGGCGCCGAGCGCCTCGATGGCCTTGGCGCGTTCTGCGGCGGGGTCGCGCACGAGGGCGCGGACGGGGACGCCTGCGGCGAGCAGGGCGCGGGCGGTGGCGCCGCCCTGCCTGCCGGTCGCGCCGGTGACCAGGACGGGTGCGGTGGATGCGGACATGATGCTCCTCATGACGTACGGGAAATGGCGGGGCCCGCCGTTTCCTCTTGCGGTACGATATGGCGGCCCCCGCCACTTAGCAACCCGAAACGGCGGGGCCCGCCACTTAGGAAGGGGGAGACGACGCCATGCCCGAACGTCGGCGCGCAGACGCCCGGCGCAACTACGCGCGGATCCTCGCCGTGGCCGAGCAGGAGGTCGACGCCCACGGCGCCGCCGCCTCACTCGAGCAGATCGCCCGCGTCGCGGGCGTCGGCTCGGCCACCGTGCGCCGCCACTTCCCGACCCGCCGCGCCCTGCTGCAGGCGGTCTCCCACAAGCGCATCGACGCCCTGTGCGAGCGCGCCGACGAACTGGCCGGCAAGGACGACGCCCGCGCCGCCCTGCTCGAATGGCTGAGCGACCTGCTCACCTACTGCGTGGCCGCCCGGGGACTGGCGGCCGCGCTCGTCTACGACGGCGAGAGCGAGCCGGTGCACCACAACTCCTGCTCGACGCGCATCGAGGAGGCCGGCGAGCCGCTGCTGCGCCGGGCCGTGCAGGACAAGGCGGTGCCCGGTGACGTCACCGTCTCCGAGCTGGTGGCCCTGATCATCGGCATCGTCCTGACCACCGAGCACCGCCCCGACTCTCAGGCGGCGGCGGAGCGCCTGTTCACGTTGACCGTGGCCGGCATCAGCCCTCGGCTCTGAAGTCGCCGGCGTGGTCCCGCGCCCATGTCGCGAACGTGCGGGCGGGGTGGCCGGTGAGGCGTTCCACGGTGTCGGTGATCTGGGCCGGCGTCCGGTCGCCGGCCCGCCAGTAGTCGAGCAGGGCGTCGGCGTAGTCGCCAGGCAGGTACGCCTCCATCTCCTGCTTCCATGCCTCCCGGGTGACGTGCTTGACGCCGATCGGCCGGCCGATCACCTCGGCGAGCTGGTCGATCTGCTGGGTGAAGGTGAGGGACTGCGGGCCGGTCAGGTGGAAGTGCCGGCCCTGGTGGCGCAGGTCGGTGAGCACGGCTGCGGCCGCCGCGGCGATGTCGCGCTCGTGGATGGGGTCGGTGTGCGCGCCCGGGTAGGGCAGGCCCAGCGGGTCGCCCTTCCTGATCGGCCACGCCCAGGCGCTCGCGTTGCTCGCGAACGAACCAGGGCGCAGGAGCGTGATGGTGAGCGGGGACGTCAGGAGCGCCGTCTCGACGTCGAGGTGCGACCTGGCCAGCGGGTCGTCGGCCGCGCCCGGAGCCAGCACGGACGCCGAGGACAGCAGGACCACGTGCTCGACGCCCGCCTGCTTGGCGGCCGCGATGAACCGGTCGACGTGGGCCGGCTCGGCGTACAGGAAGACCTGGCTGACGCCGCGCAGCGCGGCGGGGAAGGTGGCCGGGTCGGCGAGGTCGCAGGTGACGGCCGTGACGCCGCCGGGGACTTGGAGGGCGCCGGGATTACGGGAGGCGACACGTACGGGGAGATCGGCCTGGCGCAGCAGGGTGACCAGATGGGTGGCGACCGCGCCGCGGCCTCCGGTGACGAGGATCATGGAACGAGTCCGATCTGGGAGCATGCCGCCGGACGTGTCCTGACCGGTACCGCCGGTCGCTGCGAAGAAGGTGGACATGGCGAAGCACGCTCTCCGTCGAGAGATTCAGGCAGCCGCGCCTGTGGGGCTGCCGTGCCGGCCGGATGTCCCGACGCGCTCACCGAGGAGCGCTGCACCTTACGCCGCAGAACGTACCACAACCCCGCACCACGCCTCGTATGTGTCGCGTACCTCGACGCAACGCCTCAGACCTGTCACGCCACCCACCTCGGCGCTGCTGCCGCCGGGCCGTGCCACGATCCCGGCCCGCCAGTCACCCTCGCTGTACCGTCGCTGTACCGTCGCTGTACCGTCGCTGTGCCGTCGCTGGCGAGCTGCCTGGTGTCGGCCGCGCTGCTGCGGTTCCGGCTGGCCGAACGGCCGGGCCGTGATCCGGCCGGCGGGTCGACGGTGGGGCGGACCTGGCGCGTCAACCGCGAGCTGCTGCGCCGGCCGGATGTCCGTGCGCTGCTGTGGGCTCAGTGGGTGCCGCCCGCGCTGGTGGTGGGGGCCGAAGGGGTGCTGGTCCCGTACGCGGCTCGGGCCGGGGCGCCGGATGCGGCCGGTTGGTTGTTCACCGCTGTGGCGCTCGGCATGCTCGCCGGGGATCTGGTGATCGGGCGGCTGGTCGCCCCGCGGCTGAGGGAGCGGCTGGCGGGGCCGCCGGCGCTGCTGCTCGGCGGGCCGCTGCTCGGGTTCGCGGGCTCGCCGGGACCCGTCGTGGCGGGGGTGCTGCTGAGCGTGTCGGGGTTCGGGGTGGCGTATCAGCTGGGGCTGGCCCGGCGGTTCCTCGCGGTGGTGCCGGAGGCGATCCGGGGGCAGGCGTTCGGGCTGGCGCTGACCGGGACCATGACGTGGCAGGGGCTGTTCGCGGCCGGTGGCGGGGCGCTGGGTGAGGTGGTGGCGCCCGGCTTCGTCGTCGCCGCCGCGGGCGCGGCGTCCGTGCTGGCCGTGACGGGCCTGTGGCGCGTGCTCACCTCACGCGGGATCGGATGATAGGGTGCCTTTCGATCGTGAGAGGGGAGGTGAGGTTGATGACCGCGGCGAAGATCGCTGCCCTGGGCAGCGCCCGGACCGACCTCACATCCCGGGCCCCGGTCCGCCCGCAGGCCTGAGCCGGACGGGCCGACCTCGTCGGGGCCCCTTTCTCACAAGGGTTCTTACGTTGTCTCATTCCTGGATCACCCGTCCCGAAGGCGCCGGTGACGTCGCCGCCATCCGCGACATCAACCTCGCCGCCTTCCCCACCGCCCACGAGGCCGACCTCGTCGAAGGGCTGCGGGCCGACCCGCAGGCGTGGTTGCCCGGCCTGTCCTGGCTGTCCGAGACCCACGGAGGCGAGCCCGCCGGGTACGCGCTGCTCACCCGCTGCCACGTCGGCGGCGAACCCGCCCTCGCTCTCGGCCCGTGCGCCGTCCTGCCCGAGCACCAGCGGCGAGGAGCCGGCGGCGCCGCCATCAGGGCCGCGCTCGATGCCGCCCGCGAGCAGGGCGAGAACCTGGTGGTGGTGCTCGGCCACGCCGAGTATTACCCGCGCTTCGGCTTCACCCCGGCCTCCGGGCACGGCATCCGCCCGCCCTTCGACGTCGAGGACAAGTACATGATGGCCCTCGCCCTCGACCCCGGACGGCCGGTCCCGACCGGCCTGATCCGCTACGCGGCGCCGTTCGGCGTCTGATCCATCCATCCGGCGGCCCCCAGCCCGGCTGGGGGCCGCCTCATCCCATGCGGATGGGCCCTGCGAGCATCGGCCGCCGCAGGAAGTCCTCGGCGAACGGCACGCCGGTGACCTTCGCGGCCACCGCGAGCTGACGGCGGCGGCGGAGCGCCATGCCGGCGATGTCCGGTGAACGTCCCTCCCGCGCCCTGGTCGCACGGGCGTGCACCGGTGAGGATCGGCGGAGCCCGGCGGCGATGAGTTCCGGGCCGATGCGTGGTCTGCAAGGACGAACCCGATCGCCCGTACGCGAGGAGCAGCGCCGTGACCGTCACCTACACCTTCGACGTCTTCAGCAGTCTCGACGGTTTCGGCTCGGCGACGGCCGACTGGAGCGGCTACTGGGGCAAGCAGGGCCCCGAACTGCTGGATCATCGCCTGGCCTGCTACAGCGAGGATCAGCGGATGGTGTTCGGCGCCACCACCTTCCGCGCGTTCGTCCAGATGCTGGCCGGCGCCGCCGACGACGCGGACGTACGCGACCCGTGGGTGCGGCGGATGTGCGACCTTCCCGCGACCGTGGTCTCCGGCACCCTCGCCGAGCCCCTCGACTGGCGGGACGCGACCGTGGAGCGCGGCGACGCCGTCGAGGTCGTCCGGCGGCTGAAGGAGGAGTCGAAGGTGCCGCTGCGCTCGCACGGCAGCCTGGCGATGAACCGGGCGCTGATGGCGGCGGGCCTCGTCGACCGGGTGCAGGTGACGATCTTCCCGGTCATCACGGGGCGGACGGGGGCGTCCCCGATCTTCAAGGGTGCGGCGGACTTCGATCTGGAGCTGCTGGAGTCGCGTACGCTCGACGGCCGCATCCAGGAACTCGTCTACCGCCCTGCCCTGCACACCTGACCGGTGCTCAGGCCAGGCTCTCACCGCCGTCGACGGTGATGACCTGGCCGGTGACGTAGCCGTTGGCCATGCAGAACAGCGCCGCGGCGGCGGCCTCCTGCGCGGTGCCGAAGCGGCCGAGCGGGGCGCTCTGCCCGGCGGCGGCCACGCCCTCGTCGGAGTCCAGGCCGGGCAGCGAGCGCAGCAGCGGGGTGTCGATGTGGCCGTAGCGGATGGCGTTGACGCGTACGCGGGCGGCGGCCAGCTCGACGGCCAGAGCCCTGGTGAGGATCTCCACGCCGCCGGCGACGGCGAGCGGGGCGGTCATGGCGGGCATGGGCCGGGTGACGAGGATGCCGGAGCTGAAGGTGAGCGAGCCGCCGGCGGGCAGGCGGGTGGCCGCGGCGCGGGCGGCGGCGAAGGGCCGCCACAGGCCGTCGGCGAGGGTGGCGCGGATGTCGCCGGGCGGCAGGTCGGCCAGCGGGCCCACGCCGCTGATGCCGCCCGCGGTGAGGTAGACGTGCTGCACCTGGCCCGCCCGCTCGAACGCCTCGTCGAGCGTGCGCTCGTCGCCGGCGTCTCCGGCCACGGTGAGCACGTCGTCCTCGCCGCCGGGTGCGACGGCCCGTACGTGCTCCGCTGCGGCCTTGAGCTTCTCGGCGTCGCGGCCGAGGAGCACGACGCGGGCGCCGACCGAGCGCAGCAGGGCGCCGGCGGCCAGGCCGATGCCGGAGCTGCCGCCGATGAGCAGCGCGGTGGCGCCGGCCAGCGAGGCGGGCAGCGGCGTGCGGACGGGAACGGGTGAGGTCATGGGGATGCCCTTCCAGGCGAAATAAACCAACCGGATGTTTTTGTCCAAGGCCGATCCTGCCCGCAGGAGGCACAAGAGTCAACCGGGTGGTTTAATTCCTCGCATGGCCTACGACGCGGAGGACACCAGACGGCGCATCTTCGAGGCCGCCACGGCCGAGTTCGCCCGCTACGGCCTGGCCGGCGCGCGGGTCGGCCGCATCGCCGAGGAGGCCAGGGCCAACAAGCAGGCCATCTACCTCTACTACGGCAGCAAGGAGAAGCTGTTCGCCGCCGTGGTGCGGGCCAAGCTGGAGGAGGTCAGCCGCTCGGTCTCGATCGACCCGGGCGCGGTGGCCGAGTCGATCGGCCAGATGTTCGACTGGTACCAGGAGCATCCCGACCTGATCAGGCTGCTGCTGTGGGAGGCGCTGGAGGCGGGCGGCGCCGGCGCGGGCGACGCCGAGCGGCGGGAGGCGTTCCGCGGCAAGGTGCGCTTCCTCGCCGACAGCGGCGTGGCGCCCGAGCGGAAGCAGGCCGAGTGCGTACGCGCCGGCCAGGACCTGCTGTTCACCCTCATGGGGCTCATCGCCTGGAACTTCGCGGTGCCCGGGATGTGCCGGGCGGTCCTGGACGAGGACGACGAGTGCGCCGCCTACGCCCGCCGCCGCCGGCACGTCATCGACACCGCCCGCCTGCTCACCTCCGCCTACGCCCGCAGCCTCTCCTGACGGGGGTCAGGCACCGAGCAGGCGGGGCGTCCAGCGGCGTACGGCGGCCGTCACCTCCTCGGTGAGGTACTGCCGCAGGGTGTCGTCCGGCACGCCGGCCGGGCCGATGAGCGTGCCGGTGGGCAGGTCGGCCGTGGCGGCGGCCACGACGGCGGCGGCCGCCTCCGAGGCCGGGCGCTTGACGCCCTGCTGGACCTGC